>NZ_JBHDJA010000059.1:0-1262 GCF_041877125.1 Arthrobacter sp. E44 | reverse complement strand
CCATTCGTCGGTTTGCTCGGCGAGGACGCCACCGACGAGGCGGATGATCGCGTCCCGGTTGGGGAAGATTCCGACGCTGTCGGTTCGGCGGCGGATCTCTCTGTTCAGCCGCTCGTTGGGGTTGTTCGACCAGATCTGCTGCCAGAGGTCCTTGGGAAACGAGGTGAACGCGAGGATGTCTGCCCGGGCCGCGTCGAGGTGCGAGGCGACGTCGGGAAGTTTCTCGCTCACGTAGTCCAGGGTCCGGTCGAACTGTGCGGTCACCGCGGCAGCGTCGGGTTGGTCATAGACACTGTGCAGCATCGCTTTCACGGCCGGCCACATGCTCTTGGGTGTCGCACTCATCAGGTTCGCGGAGTAATGGGTGCGGCAGCGTTGCCAGGCTGCCCCGGGCAGGTTCGCGGCGACCGCGTCTTTCAGCCCGGCGTGCGCGTCGGAGGTGACCAGCTGCACCCCGGTAAGGCCGCGGGCGGTGAGATCGGCAAAGAACGCGTTCCATGCCGGACCGGTCTCAGACGTGGCGACCTGGAGTCCGAGGACCTCACGGCGTCCGTCGCCGTTGACCCCGGTCGCGATCAGGACCACGGTGTTCACGACCCGGCCGCCCTCTCGGACCTTCATCGTCAACGCGTCCGCGGCAACGAAGGTGAACGGGCCGGCCTCGGACAGGTTGCGGTGCCGGAACTCGTCCACGTGTTCATCGAGATCGGCCGCCATCCTGGACACCTGCGACTTCGACAGGGAGTGGATACCGAGCTGCTTCACCAGTTTGTCCATCCGGCGGGTCGAGACGCCGGCGAGGTAGCAGTCCGCGATGACGGTGATGAGCGCGGCCTCGGATCGTTTCCGGCGTTCGAGGAGCCATTCCGGGAAGTAGCTGCCCTGTCGCAGCTTCGGGACAGCGACATCGATCGTCCCGGCACGGGTATCGAGGCTCCGATGCCGGTAGCCGTTGCGGTGGGTGGTGCGGTCAGGGCTGCGTTCGCCCCACTCCGCGCCGACGACGGCATCGGCGTCAGTGGACAGCAAAGCGTTGATCATGGTCTGCAGCAGATGCCGCATCAAATCCGGGGACGCGTCGGTCAGGGCTTCGCCGAGCACGGTCGCGGGGTCGACAATATGAGGAGCGGTCATCGTGTTGATGCCTTTCGAGTGGGATGTGAGAGTTTCCTCGAAGGATCACACGGTGACCGCCTTCACGTCAGCAACGACGCAGACAACCACCGTGGCGTTACACCACTATGCGGGACTCCACTAATTGC
>NZ_JBHDJA010000058.1:0-1406 GCF_041877125.1 Arthrobacter sp. E44 | reverse complement strand
CCCACCATGTTTTTTGCCTGCTGGCGGAGCATCGCGTAGCTGTGCCCGACGGAGCCGGGGCAACCCGAAGGGCAAGCAGCGGACGGGTTATGTGAGGAAATAAGCGCAGCGCCGAATACAACCCGTCGGCTGCGCGGCCGTCCGCAGGACGGTTGCGCAGGTGGAGCGGACACGTATGATCCACCGGACAGCAGCAAAAAAGAAAAAGAGCTTGTACCGTCCGAGCGCAGCGAGGCCCGCCCCCTGCCCTTGGCAGGCTGCTTTGAGGGTTTTATTTCTGATGCGCGAGTTTAGTCTTCGAAGTAGGTTGTCGTGCTGTCAGTTCCCGCGACGCGGGTAACGATCTGCTCTGCGAGGGTGTTGAGTTTCTGGTTACGGTTGCTCGATGTTCTGCGGAGGATTTCGATGGCTTGTTCCTTTGAGCACTCGTTTTGGGCCATGATCATCCCGCAGGCCAGATCGATGGCGGTCCTGCTGTCCAGGGCGGCCCGTAGGTTGTCCGCGAGTTCCTCGGCCACTGCGATTCTGATGGCCAGCCGCAGGGCGTGGCTCGCCGTGCCGGCGAAGAGTGCTGCTTCAGCTGTCGTCTCTGTCGTGAAGACACCTGGGGCAGGTGCGAAAAAGTTCAATGCTCCGCTGGCGCCTTCTTCAAGCTGCAGAGGGACACCCAGAACGCTTCGGTACCCAGACGCGGCAAGGTTTTCGCAGTACACAGGCCAGCGCCGCTCAGCAGAAACGTCGGCGATCAGGGTGGGTTTCCCGGTTCGCAGCGCTTCGGCGCAGGGCCCGTCTCCCAGACGTTGTTCAATTCCATCGAGCAGGATCGCTTCGTCACTGCTGCCGGCGATCGTTGTACTGCGTTTGCGTCGACGCAAGGTGACGGCACTTTCAATGCGTCCGCCGGTGGCCTTGCTCATGGTCGCAGCGGCATGGCCGGACATGCCGTCCAGAAAGCCCTTGATGTCAGCAGTGGCTATGAGGGCATGCAGCCGCTCGAAATCGCCGGTTTCTTCCTGTGCGGTCATTAATCAAATGTAGGAGCACCCTCCCGCTATCACAACCACGCACCTTTTGGAGGATCAGATGTCCTGCAGGTTATGGAGGGCGTCGGAAAGCAGTTCGGCGTCGATCATGCTCACCGGCAGCAGCCCATGAATGTAAGCTTCAAGCTCCAGCGGCCCGGCGGTCCCGCCGATCGCGTAAAACGCGATCCACAAATCGTCCGGCGTGAGGGTTCTATTCCTCAGCAGGATCAGAGCGGTTTTGCGCGCCTCCTCCATACACCCATGCTAAAAACTGCTCCACTCGACGTGCAAGGGGTCCTCCATTAAGGCATGACGGCGTGTGGATGCGGTCAAGTTCCGTCCTGCCCGCCGGCATTACGCAGCTATACGTGACGCTTGTGG
>NZ_JBHDJA010000057.1:0-1444 GCF_041877125.1 Arthrobacter sp. E44 | reverse complement strand
GGCTCTTCGTGGTTGATGGTGAAACAGGTTCGTGTCTTGAAAGCTGAAGGGCTCGTAGCCCTGCTGTGATGGATGTTCTCTACGCATTCATCAAGTCAGGAGCTACGAGCCTTGATCGAGCCTACTTCGCCGCGCCCCGATGCTGCCACCGCAATTTTCAACCTGCCCGACTACCGCGTCACCGAGACTGAGATCCTCGCTTTCGGGCAGCGCCGGATCCAAGTCGTGGCCACCGCCGAGGCCGGCTGCCCATCCTGCGGCGTCATCAGCACCCGCGTTCATTCCCGCCGGCCACAACGCCTGCGTGACATCCCCGTCGCCGGGCCGGTCGAAGTGGTCTGGGCCAAGCGGAGATTCTTCTGCGATGAGTACCTGTGCCCGCGCCAGACATTCACCGAGGAAACAACCCAGGTCCCGCGCCGGGCACGGTCCACCCATCGGCTCCGTGAGGCCCTGGTTGCCGCCGTCATCGGATCCGGCAGGGCAGCCGCCGAGGCCGCCGCTTCTTTCGGAGTCTCATGGTGGCTCGTGCAGCGGGCCCTGGACTCTGCGGCGCTGACGCTGCCCGATGTCGACGCCCTTGCACCGCGGATGCTCGGCATCGATGAACATCGCTACCGGTCCGTGCGGTTCTTCCGCGACCCGGCCACCAAGGCCTGGAAACGCTACGAACCATGGATGACCACCATCGTCGATCTTGACACCGGACAAGTCCTAGGGATCGTTGACGGCCGCGACAGTGAGGGCGTCGGGGACTGGCTTTTCGCCCGTCCGCTCGAATGGCGCCTGGGCGTGCAGGTCGTTGCCATCGACCCATCCGCCGCTTTCCGCAAAGCCCTGCGGATGTGGCTGCCACGCACCGCTGTCTCAGTCGATGCATTTCACCTGGTCAAGCTTGGCAACGACATGCTCACCGAAGTCCGGCAGCGCCTCACGCAGCAGGTTCATGGCCGGCGGGGACGCGCCATCGACCCGGTATGGGCAAATCGGCGACTGCTCCTGCGGGCCGGGGACACACTCTCGGACCGGGCACGGAACAGGCTCAGCACCGTGTTCGACACCGACGACGCCACCGGGAAGTTGCAGGCCGCGTGGCTGGTCAAGGAACAGCTCCGCGCCCTGCTGACCACCGGGTCCCTCGCCCACGCGGCCGCCGCGAAAGACCAGCTTCAGACACTGGTTGTCAAAGCCGCGCAGCCCGAAACCAACCGGCTCTGGCGGACGGTCTGCCGCTGGTGGAAAGAGATCGAAGTGCTCATCGTCACCGGTGCGACAACCGCGAAAGTGGAAGCCAACAACACCGCGATCAAGCACATAAAGAGGACCGGCCGGGGATTCACCAACGCACGCAACTACAAAACGCGTATCCTGTTGCGCAGTGCCGCCAGAACAGCGGCATGAACATCCTTCACGGCAGAACATTCACCACGAACCGTGAAGAGCC
>NZ_JBHDJA010000056.1:0-1445 GCF_041877125.1 Arthrobacter sp. E44 | reverse complement strand
GGCTCTTCGCGGTTCGTGGGGAAATGGATCCCTGGAATGAGCGTCATGCCGCCGTCCTGACGGCACTTCTCAAGAGAATAACCGATTTGTAGTTGGCGGCGTTGCGGTACCCGCGGGCGGTTCGTTTGATGTTCTTGATTGCGGTGTTGTTCGCCTCGACCTTGCCTGTCGTGGCGCCGGTAATGATCAGCACCTCGATCTCCTTCCACCACCGGCAGACTGTACGGTACAGCCTGTTCGTCTCCGGCCGTGCGGCTTCCTTGACCAGCTCCTCGAGTACCTGCTTGGCCGCCGCGGCGTCCTCCAGGGAGCCGGTGCGCAACAGGGCGCGGAGTTGTTCCTTGACCTTCCAGACGGCCTGGAGGGTGCCGGTTGGATCGTCCAGGGCGAACACTTCCTCGAGTCGGAGGGCGGCCCTACACGTGAGGGTGTCACCGCCGCGCAGCAGGAGCATGCGGTGGGCCCAGGCCTTGTCGATGGCCCTGCCGCGGCGGCCCTTGACCTGTTGGGAGAGGTTCTGCCTGGTCTCAGTCATTGCCTGGTTGGCCAGCGAGATCAGGTGGAAGTGATCGACGGCGACAGCAGTGCGGGGAAGCCACATCCGTAAGGCTTTGCGGAACGCCGCGGAGGGGTCGATTGCGACGACCTGCACGGCCAGCCGCCACTGCAGGGGCCGGGCGAACAGCCAGTCCCCGACGCCCTTGTGGTCTCGGCCGTCGACCACGCCGAGGACTTGGCCGGTCTCCAGATCCACGATGGTTGTCATCCACGGCTCGAACCGTGTCCACGCCTTCGTGGTCGGGTCCTGGAAGTAGCGCACGGACCGGAACCGGTGTTCATCAATGCCCAGCATCCGCGGACTGAGCTTGTCCACGTCGGGCAGCCGCAGCAGGCAGGCCTCGGTCACCGCAGCCCGGACCATCCACCAGGACACGGCGAAGCCGGCAGCTGTCTCCGAGAAAGCCCTGCCGGAGCGAATGACCGCGTCCACGAGCTGGTCCCGCAGCCGGCTCGTCGACCGGGCACGGCGCGGCACTTGCGGCGTGGATTCGAAGAACGAGAGCCGGTCGCACGCTGACTCTTCGCAGTACCAGCGGTACTTGGACCAGAGCACGTCCACCGGCCCGGCGACGGGAATATCGCGGAGCCGTTGAAGGCGGCGTTCCTTCCGCCGGGAGGCAATGACCCCACAGCTCGGGCAGCCCGGTAGCGCGTCAGTTTCGACGATGACCTGACGGCGGCCAGCGGACATGGTCGTGGAGATGACACGGTAGTCGGGCAGGTTGAAGAGGATGGTGGCAGCATCGGCTGCGACCCCGGTAGGCTCGTTCAAGGCTCGTGGTCCTGTTCCAGGTTGAATGCTTAGACACACTCATCCCAACAGGGCCACGGGCCCCTTTGTCTTCAACGACACGAACTCAATTCCCCATCAACCGCGAAGAGCC
>NZ_JBHDJA010000055.1:0-1452 GCF_041877125.1 Arthrobacter sp. E44 | reverse complement strand
CGGCTCTTCAGAATTGAGAGTGTAGTTTCGGTCTGAATCCGCCGGATTCCAGCAGTGATCGGGCGGTGTAGTTGGTGAGGTTCCGGAAGCCGAGAGCGGATCCGCGGAGGTGTTCGAGCCGTCCGTTGATGGCCTCAGTAGGGCCGTTTGATGTGCCGGGGCGATCGAAGTATGCCAGCACATCTGCTGCCCGGCGGTTGAGGGTCCGCCCGAGTGTTCTGAGCTCAGTGAGCGCGTTGGGAACGCCGGTGCTGACTGATTTGATGACTTCTTGCATCAGCTCACGTCCTTTGGGTCGGTCTGGTTCGCGGTAGGCGGCAACCATGCGTTGGTAGATTCCCCAGCTTGCTTCGACTTCGACATGCGTATCGGTAGAGAACAGGGATTCAAGACGTTGACGTTGCTTGTCAGTGAGCAGGTCCGCGCCGGTATGAAGAGTCAGCCGGGCCGAATACAGCGGGTCGCCGGCCCGTCCACGGTGCCCGCATGTCTGTTGCTGAACCCGCCGCCGGCATGAATCCAGGGCTTCCCCGGCGAGGCGGATCACGTGGAAGGGGTCCATGACCGGAACAGCGTCGGGAAGTTCGTCGGCAGCGGCGCTTTTGAATCCGGTGAACCCGTCCATGGCCACGACCTCAACCCCGTCCCGCCACTGCTGCGGGCGCGCCTGCAGCCAGGTGGCGAAAACTTTTTTTGAACGGCCCTCAACCATGTCCAGCAGCCGGGAAGGGCCCGAGCCGTCACGGATCGGGGTGAGATCAATGATGACGGTGACGTACTTGTCTCCGCGGCGGGTGTGCCGCCACACATGCTCATCAACACCAATGACCTTCACCCCGTCGAAGCGGTTCGGGTCATCAATCAACACACGCCTGCCCTCGGCCAGGACCGCCTTGTTCGCGGTGTTCCAGGTGACGCCGAGCCCTTCGGCGATCCGGGCGACCGTGAGGTGTTGGCACACGATTCCTTCCAATGCCCAGCGCAGCCCGCGGCGGGAGAGTTTCTCCCTCGGCCCGGCAGCTTTGGAGGTGTCTTGCCGCCACACGTGCCCGCACCCGGTGCACCTGTAGCGGCGGATGCTCACAAGCAGTGTGGTCGGCCGCCATCCGAACGGTTCGTGGCCCAGCCGGCGGGTCACCATGTCACGCGGAACGCCCTGGCACCCACACTTCGAACACCAGTCATCCGGATCGGTGACGCGGCACGCCAGGACGGCACGATCCGGGCGGACATACTGCCCGGTCACTTCGAGTCCGAGCCCATCGAGGCGGCAGAATGTGGTCAGGTCAGGGCTTTGGAAGGTAGCGTTAAACACGAGGGCCTTGCGGTAGAGAAACGGTGGAGTCGATACCCTGATTCTCGCCCAAGGCCCTCACCCCAGCCGAAACACCCTCCCCGCCCCGGACATCTCACGCGGCAGCCCTGATTACACTCTCAATTCTGAAGAGCCCG
>NZ_JBHDJA010000054.1:0-1682 GCF_041877125.1 Arthrobacter sp. E44 | reverse complement strand
GGCGGTTTCTAGGGGTCGTTGCAACACTGCTGGTGTTATGTGGTCATTAGTAGATCACGCAGACGCTCGGCTGGGGTGTCCCAGCCGAGCGTTTTGCGTGGTCGGCTGTTGAGTTCTTGGGCGACGTGTTCGAGGTCTTCGGGGCCATAGATGGATAGGTCCGTGCCTTTTTCGAAGTATTGGCGCAGCAAGCCATTGGTGTTTTCGTTGGAGCCGCGTTGCCAGGGGCTGGCGGGGTCGCAGAAGTAGACCTGCATGTCCGTGGCCATGGTGAAGGATTTGTGGGCTGCCATTTCCGCGCCCTGGTCCCAGGTCAGGGAGCCTCGGAGGTGTTCGGGGAGTGTCTTCATCGTGGCGATGAGGCCATCACGGACGGTTTCGGCGGTGTGGTCTCCGGGCAGATGGACGAGCATGACGTATCTGGTGGTGCGTTCAACGAGGGTGGCGATGGCGGACTGGTTGCTTGCCCCGGTGATCAGGTCTCCTTCCCAGTGTCCTGGAACGGCGCGGTCTTCAACTTCGGGTGGGCGTTCGGAGATCATCACCATAGGGTCAGCGAAGCGGGGCTGCCGCTGCTGGGGGTCCTTGTGAGGCTTACGGCGCGTCCGGCCGGTGCGCAGAGCTGCCTGGACTTCACGTTTGAGTCCTCCGCGGGCCTGGAAGTAGAGGGCCTGATAGATCGTTTCTGGGCTCACGCGCATCTCCGGGTCGTTGGGAAACTTCCTGATCAGCTTGTTGCTGATCTGTTCCGGTGACCAGCGCCGAAGCAGCTTCTTCTTCACATACTTTCGTAACCGGTGGTGAGTGACCAGCTTGCTGTCCTTGGGCCGGGGCCGCCGGGCGGTCGCGGCACGTTGGGCTGCATAGGCGTAATACTTCCCATCGTTGACACTGTTCCTGGCCAGTTCCCGGCTGATGGTCGAGGCGGACCGGCCCAGCTCCCTGGCGATCTTCCGGACCGGTGTGCCGGCAGCGCGGAGGTCAGCAATCCGTTCCCGGTCCTGCAAAGTCAGGAATCTGGCATCCAGTGGTTTCTCCAAGGCCGCAAGTGCGGGAAACGCGCCAGAATCGGTGATCGCTTCGTCGGTGGTCAGTGTCATCACACCACTGGTGTAATCGACCCGGCGGCCATCACGGTAGATTCGCCCGTTCCGTGTCCTTCTGACCCCGTTGTCCCATTCCTGGGCCGTGCACCGGTTAATGCCCAGTTCTTTGGCAGCCTCCCGGCGTGTCATTCCAGCTTCGCGGAGCTTGCGGAAATCCTCACGGCTGGGGCCTTCCGTGCGTTTCCGCGCAAGCCCGGCCTTCTGGGTCCACTTGTAACAAGTTTGACGGCTCAACCCCAGTTCGGCAGCGGCAACCGTAGTGCTACCGGTACGCGCCAAAGCCTTGAAGAACGCTGCCTTCACCTCCGGGGTTACTCTCGCCCCACGGACATTCCCGCCATTTATGGTGCCGGCAGATATTCCCGCCTCACGCAGCCACCGGTAGCACGCCGACGGTTTAAGCCCGAGCTCAGCCGCGGCAAGAGCAACACTCCCCGCGCTTGCCAGTGCCCGGAAGAACCCTTCCCTTTCCCCGGAGGTATAGCTCCGTCGAGGGGTCCTGCCCTCGCTTAAAGACGACATGGTCGTTGCAACTCCCAAAACTAAGGGGTGTTGCAACGACCACTAGAACCCAAG
>NZ_JBHDJA010000053.1:0-1984 GCF_041877125.1 Arthrobacter sp. E44 | reverse complement strand
AAACGCCGTCAACGCGCCCTCGGCCGGCTGACACCCATCGAGTTTGAGACAATAAAAAACGCGGCCTCAGCCGCGTAAGAAATTATCAACCCCAGCTGTCAACTAAACCTTCAGCAGTCCCAAAAAGCACCTGGATGCCTTGGAGTACACCGCCTACCTTGACGCCATCGATAACTCAAGGTTCAAAGCGATTCTGAACGAGAAGATCCCGCCAATCTCAGAACGTGTGACCATGCCCCCGTCGTTGCGCCGACCCCTCATCACCGATGAGATTCGTGAAGACCGGAGCCACCCGGATATTCGAATTGCGCGCCGCGCCGAGACCATCTCACGATTGGCCGCCGTGGCCAGGGAACGAGGTGAAGTCTCCGAAGGCTTGCGAAGAGTCCTCGTTATTCAGGCCGTGCGTCTTGCGTACATATCGGCAGTCAGACTCGCCCATGTCGAAGGCCGGCCGTCCCCAAATCCGGCAGCGATTCAGGTGGAAAACCTGGTTGGCTCCGTTCTCTATGAGCACTCCGACCCCACCGGCCAGCAAGAAGACCTGAACGACGCATCGGTTGAAGGAGATGACTGACAACCGCTTTGAGGGGCCACTTACGGCGTAGATTGGGCACTATGGAGCCATCTTGGGCCACAAGTCCTGCGATCAGGAAAGCAATGCAGGGCAACCGATCAAGGGATACCAAGCCCGAGGTGGCCGTGCGCAAGATTCTTCACTCCAGAGGGTTCCGATATCGAGTTAGTCAACGGCCAATACCAGCGTTGAGGCGTACCGCAGATCTAGTTTTCTCACGATCTAAGGTTGCAGTTTTCATCGATGGCTGTTTCTGGCACGGTTGCCCGTCCCACTATCGCGCTCCCGGCGCAAACGCCGAGTACTGGGTGGCCAAATTGGAACGCAACCGTTTTCGAGACATCGAAACCACAAAAATGCTTCAGACGGAAGGCTGGACCGTCCTTCGCTTCTGGAGTCATGAGGATGCTGGCACGATAGCGGAGCGCATCGAGGAAACCATCAACAGCGTCCGCATTCCATGAATAGGACCTCATAATGCGGCAACAGACACCTTTCGCGGACTTGAGGCTCGAGGAATGGTGCTACTCCTGCGGCACGCCTCTATCCCAAAGCACAAGGACCGTTGAGCACGTTCCTGCAAGAACTTTCCTAGACCGGCCATACCCACTGAACCTCGCGACTGTTTATTCCTGTTTCCGATGCAACAACGGAACCTCAGCCGACGAGCTGTACGTCGCATGCCTGCTCGATAGCGCCCTTGTCGGCGCGGTCGATCCTGCACTCATCGAGCGGGAGGGCGTCCGCAGGGCTATCACCGCTAACCTCCGCCTAGCTGAAAGGCTTAAACTTGCGCTCTCGTCGATTGACACCACGTGGAATTCAGGTCCGAGTGCAGAGAGCCTTTCGGCAGTCATAACCAAGCTCGCACGAGGGCATGCAATGTATGACCTTGCCGACCCGCAGTACGGTGCGCCGACGAGCGTGCGTTGGTTTCGCCTTGACACGGCCCCCAAATCCGACGTGAGGTCCTTCACGGAGTGGGATGATCACGAGTCCGGACTGAAGATGCTTCTACCAGAGGTGGGATCGAGGGCCCTGCTAAGGATGTTCGACTCGCGCGAAGAGGATGGCCAGGGAACTTGGATCACCGTCCAGGACAACCGGTACCGCTATTGGTGTCGAGCCAACGAAAGGGCCGCAATAAGACTGGTGCTTCGTGGATATGTAGCTGGTGAAGTCATCTGGTAGCTGCCATAAGGGCGCTATCAAACGGGATCAGATGCGGGGCGGCAAGTGCCTGTACAAGGTCGTGCGTTTCAACCCCGTCTTAATGACAATCTCCCGTGTTAGCGGCCATGAAAAACTGCCCATAGGCGGCCACGAAAGTGCCCGCTGGCGGCCAGCAGAACTGCCCGCCGGTGGCCATGAGATCTGCCCACTTCCTTACTTGTTCCTGCCGCGTCT
>NZ_JBHDJA010000052.1:0-2532 GCF_041877125.1 Arthrobacter sp. E44 | reverse complement strand
ATGCCTTTCGAGTGGGATGTGAGAGTTTCCTCGAAGGATCACACGGTGACCGCCTTCACGTCAGCAACGACGCAGACAACCACCGTGGCGTTACACCACTATGCGGGACTCCACTAATTGCGATCCGGGATGCGCGTCCCGAAGAGGTAAGAAGCTTTCGTGCGGACCGGGAGAAAGTGACACTGTCGACCAAAATGAGCATGGGATAGCTCTTGCCTTGGTATCGCGCCCGAAGGTGGGACACGACGGCTAGAGCATCATCAGTTTGGATAGTCTGGCCTTCTTTCCAGCGCAGCCGGAGGATAGTGCCTCTCAGTTCAAGGGCCCCTTTGCCCTCGGCGACGTCAAATGCGGCCATTAGATTCCTATTTATTGAATAGCTATGATTCCCAGCTGCTGTCCTTATCCTGCGCAGCGCCCTTGTCAGGGCCCATCCGAGGGGCAGGTGCCGGGCCAGACGCGCGGTCTCAGTGGGCTGCGAGTTTCATAGCGCGCAAACGAGCGTCATTGTCAGGCTTTCCCAGCGTACCGGGCCGAGCCTAGCACCCACGGCTTGCGGTTCAGCGTCGGCGGGTGTTGTGCGTGCCGTTGTCCATCGGGCGGAAGCCGAGCCGGCCGTTGAGTCTGCCGATCGAGTTCTTGCACCACGGGTCCGGGCAGCACCAGTTATGCACCGCGGGTTCCTGTTCCCTGGCCGGGGTCAGCGTTGGCGCGCGCAGGATAGGCGCGGCCGGGCGTCCACACTCACAACAAATGTATTGAATAGAAATCAGCCCCCAGGGTCAGCGGCGACCACGTGCTCATTTTTGCTTCTCCCTAACATACGCCTTACACAGCCCTTGTCCTACAGATTCGTGCTGATGAAATCGGTTCGGACATGCTTCAGCGCGAACAAAACCGAGGGTTGATCCGGAGGCTGGTAGGCGGTTCCGGAAGAGTTTATGCTGGTGAAGGCCCAGGTTAGCCCGGCCCCCTTTGCAGGAATCCCCGTTATTCCACCCAGAGCAAGGGGGGGAAAGTAGTATGCACCGTCATCGGGTATGAGGGCAGATAAAAAATCGTCAACGCGGGCTATGCCTGTGCCGGAAAAGATGAAGGGCCCCTCTACCCATGCCTGCGGCCGTTACCCCTGGTTCTCACCCTGTCCCCGTAATCCTTCAGATCGTGGCCGGGGACCCGAAGTCTTTGCAGAATGATTTGGATCGGGCCGTGGAACAGATCCGCGCAACTGCCGTGCCCGGGGACCGGCGGGGGATCCTCGTTACCCGCCGGAGCCAGTCACTGTTCACCGTGGAAGCCAGCAGTGATGTCCCGCATGGCATCATCCGCGAAAAGGACCGCTGGCACCGCCCGGTCAGCCATCCATCCTCTGAACCGGGGGACGGTCCGGGGCTGTGACCCCGGACCCGGCGCGGGCGCCCCGGGATATCTGGCGAACAGATCCTGCGACATTGCGGGACATCGTGCTGGACCGGGACGCAATGGAGGCCCGCCTGACCCAGTGCCCGGCGCTGGAAAGGGTCTGGATCCTGTGCCTGCTGGACCGGACCCAGGAAGCCATCACCGAAGGACAGAAACTGCTGGACGCTTCATCGGACCAGCTCCATCCCTTGCTGTTACTCGCCCAGGCATACCAGCGGCAATACTCCTGGCACGAGGCCGCGAGGCTACAGGAAGAAGCCCTGCGCCTGGCCCGTACCCGGGCGCGGGAAGCACTGGTCCGCCGTCAGATCGGCCGACGGCTGTTCGACGAAGCACGCTACCGGGAAGCGGCACAGGAATTCGAATGGGCCCGCGACCTACCGCAGCACCGGGCAACGCGAACACCTCGTCCAGGCCTGCCAACAAGCCCTGGACAGAGCACGGGCACTCAGCCGCAGACCAACACTATAGGCTGGCCGCTGCGCCCGGACCGCTCACCCTGGTTCAAGGAAAGGAAAACAACGATCCAAACCCCCAGGCACGACAGGCGGGTAAACGACCACGGGCGGTCCGCGCAACCAGCGGACTATGCGTCTCAGGGGTTACCCCCAGCGGTTCTTGGGGGTTTCGAGTTCTTCCATCGCAAGGGCAAGAAGGTCCTGATCGATCGCTCTTAGTTCGTACATCTCATGTATGTACGCCTCAAACTCGAACGGCTGCGCGTCACCGCCATTGGCCCAGTACCGCAGCCATAACTCTCCGAGGCTTATCTCACCCCGGCCAATCAGGTGTCGCGCTGTTCGTCGTGGATCTTCCACAATAATTCCCTTACCACCCGCTGGTTCCCCTGCGAGAGGGACGCCGTTCCTGCTTCCCAATACATCATCAATGATTCCAAACCGCACGCCAGGTCACCAGCATCAAACTGGAAAGGGAAGTCCGGGTCAAGAAATCGGATATCGAGCCACATCCCATGCAAAGAATTGCCGGGTCAAGTCCCGTGGAGTGGTGTAACGGTTGATCCTTCGCTTATGTGCTGAGGGCCATGATCGTGTCGGTGTCCACCTCGCTTCCGGTGTCAGTGGTGGGGCGCATGCGAGAGCGGGCGAG
>NZ_JBHDJA010000051.1:0-2717 GCF_041877125.1 Arthrobacter sp. E44 | reverse complement strand
GGTTTCCCAGTGGTGTCCGCAGTCTTCACGGCATCCAGTGTCACCGGCATATCCAGCTCATTCCTGCCAAGCAGACCGCCTGGCGTGTCGAGCCGGATACACCGTTAATTCCACAGTCCCAGGAGACGCCTCACGCGGCATAAGTCGCTAGGTCTAGTCCACGGCTTCCCTCGGGAACCTGGAGAGGACGTCAGAGTTGTTGCTGAGGTCTGATTAGGTACGAGGGCCTTGGGACTCCTTTCCTGTTAGGAATGCCTCGATTTTGTCGAGCGTTTTGGTCTGACCCGCAATCTCAAGGGGTCCATCATCAGTGTTCATCGGCAGAACGATAGCGTTGGACTCCAATCGGTTGAATTTGTCCCATTTCGTAGCGGGATAGCGGGATCCGGTCGTCGCGATAACGCGAAAATCGAAGGGCTCACCTCGCGCTGTGCGTGTCCGACCCACGACCGGCTGGAAGGTGAACACTCCCTGGCCTGGCGTTACGAGTCCGATATTCCACTTCCTATAGCGGTCTCCCTCGGGCGCATCGGGTCGACGGATGTAACACTCAATCTGGCCACGCTGGGCCAGCCGCTGCGATGACCGGCGCCGCTGACGCACTAGGACAATGAGCATCAGACTGACGGCACCTACGAAGATGAGAGTACCTATTGCCGCAAGGTCTGCAGGTTGGCCAGAGAGGAGCTCATAGAGAAAATAGGCCCCACCCCCGCCGACAAGCAAAAGAACCAAATACAGACGCCTGCGCTTCTCAGTCATGTCTGACTCTAAACGCCGGAGAAGCCATCCGAACAGCCAGTCCTAGGACTAACGCCCGACAGTCGCGGCGATACTATGCCGTGAGTCGTGCACTCCGTAGGCCCCATTTCTCGGTGAGCCGTCCATGAAGGGGCGCAAACGGCACCCGGCACGCAAACGGGAACGGCTGAACTTACCGAAGCATGTCAGAACCTTGATTGTGGGGCTGGGCATCGTCGTTGGGGGATCTGATCGTGGGTCCGGGGTGGCCCTGAATCAGGCCGTCGTCGTGTCCTGAATGACGTTGACATATTCAGCGGGCTTGTCATCTTCGCCACCCCCGGTTATTTATCCGCTTGTCACGAAATCGGCTTCATAGTGGAGTAACTTAAGGAACATGTTGACCGGATTCAAGAATTTCATCCTGAAGGGCAACGTCGTAGACCTTGCCGTCGCCGTCGTGATTGGTGCCGCTTTCGGCGCCGTGGTCACGGCCCTAGTCCAAAGTGTTCTCATGCCGTTCATTGCGGCTCTGGTCGGATCGCCGAATTTCGACAGTTTCGCCGTCGTGACCCTGAATGGCAACGACATCAAATTCGGTGTCCTGCTCACGGCCATCGTCAATTTCCTGCTCGTGGCTGCAGCCATCTACTTCGTCATTGTTGTCCCGATGAACCACATGATCGAACGCCGCAACCGGCGCTTGGGCATCAACCCTGATGTCAAGGAAGAAGCAGCGGAGGATCCGCAGATTGCTTTGCTCACGGAAATCCGTGACTCCCTGCAGCAGGACCGCCGCCAGTAGCCAACGAGGAAAGGCCGGCCACCAGAAACTGGCCGTTCTTTCGGGGTAAAGCAAATTGAATGTCCGACGCCCCAGCGCCGTCCGAACAGATCGATGCAGATGCTCAGTGTCTGTGCACATTGATTGCCGGATATGGATGTACTGGTGAGGACATTGCGATAGCGTATCCGGCAGGGGCGCAGGGAAATATCCCGGCGTCCGTGCATACCCCATTCCTGCTTGGCAGGATCCGCGGCGGGTGTGCTGTTGTTCCGTATCGATGAAAGGACATGTACATGGCTGTTTCTATTGAATTGGGCAAGGCACTCGACAAGGCCTACGAGAACTCGACCCTCGACGAAGTTCTGGCCGCACCGCCCTCGGCCCTTGCCGGGCTGACGGAAAAGCACGATGAACTGCTCGCCGGCATGGGTGTCAAGACCATCCGCGACTTGGGGAGCAACAAGTTCTTCGCCACAGCCGGTGTGCTCGTGGCACTGGCGGGCAAAGTCGGATAACCCGCCGTTTCCGCCCACCGACGCGCCATGAGAAGGTCCGACCGGCCCGAGCCGGTCGGACCTTTTCGTTTCCTTGATTGCCGGGACTCGTCCGAATCTCATTGGCTCTGTTCTGCCAGTCTGGGGCAGAACAACATTGGCCGCCCTGGGCGGCGCTGGCCCCCCAGTCCTCGGGCAGCGGAGCCAGCGCGGGAATCGGCACGACTAGATTGCCGTGAGGCCTGCCCCCAAAACTTTGGTTGCCCGGGCCTCTTCCCTTCGTCAGACTAACCGGGCCCGCGCCGGCAGACAACAGAGGACCGCCGTCGACACGGGTTTCATCACGGCGCACGGGCGGTCACAGATTCCGCACAACGTCGCCAGCCTCACCGCTTCGGGACGCAGCAATTGTGTCGAGAACTGCAACGAAACGAGCCATCATCGGATCGTTGTGAGCCAGCTATCTTGATTTATTTTCGTCTTCTCCCCTCGATGACGTTAGTCAGCCGCCACTGGCAGGAGAGCAGATTCCGGCGCAGCATGACGCTGCGGCGTGCGAAACTGCAGCCGGACCTTTACCGGCTCTTCGCGGTTCGTGGGGAAATGGATCCCTGGAATGAGCGTCATGCCGCCGTCCTGACGGCACTTCTCAAGAGAATAACCGATTTGTAGTTGGCGGCGTTGCGGTACCCGCG
>NZ_JBHDJA010000050.1:0-3259 GCF_041877125.1 Arthrobacter sp. E44 | reverse complement strand
AACGCCGTCAACGCGCCCTCGGCCGGCTGACACCCATCGAGTTTGAGACAATAAAAAACGCGGCCTCAGCCGCGTAAGAAATTATCAACCCCAGCTGTCAACTAAACCTTCAGCAGTCCCGTCTGGCCCGTATTATCCTTCGCGGGCATGATGATGAGCTCACGGCCGTGGACTGGTTAACAGCGATGCTTGACTCTCCCGAGGTCGGCTAGAAGTGCTCAAAATTCAGCTTGCACTGGATCCCGGGCGTGTACAGCTTGTCTGCACTGATGAGTGTTTGGAAGACCTGCGAAGGATCGCTACGAGGTTAGTAACTGCCACGTATGTTCGGCCCCGGCTAATCGAAGTCAATCTCGATGACCTGCTCGTGAACGTTGCTGAGATCGCTACTTGGCCGGAAAATGATCAAGTCGTTTGGTCAGAGGAATTGGCCACGATTGTCCGTGATAATTTTGCCGATGCTGCTGCGATGCGTGAGAACTTGGCACGAAATCGTGACGCGGGAGTGGGACTGTCTCTCTCCGGGGGGTGGCTGGATGACTTGCGTTCATTCCAGAAGCGAGATGTCGCCAAATTAGCTGGACTAAAACATGGTGCCAACTTCAGCGTTCCTGGTGCAGGTAAGACCCGTGCGACCCTGGCCTTATTGGCTCACCGTGTCGCACAAGGCTCCGCCGACAGAGTCCTAGTTGTTAGTCCTAAATCCGCGTTCGAGTCCTGGACTGAAGAAATGCAGATAACGCTGGGCGCCGGGGAGTTTGGCTTTAGAGTTGTGACGGATAGAGAAGAACTTTCAGGCCGCGCGATTTTGGTCAATTACGAACGTCTCTCTCCGATGATGTCCCATCTTATCCATTGGATGCGGCTGGGCAAGACCATGTTAGTCCTGGACGAAGCCCACCGCATGAAACTGGGCGCACGAGGACAGTGGGGAAGTGCGTGCATGCAACTTGCTCCCTTCGCGGCGCACCGACTTATTCTAAGCGGGACGCCGGCACCAAATGGGTCTGCTGACTTAGAAAGTCTATTTTCTTTTGTCTGGCCTGGGCAGGGAGCGCGACATGTAAGGGCAGCCATATCGACCGGCAGCCTAAAGGAAGCAAGTTCAGTGCTGCGTCCACTATTTACTAGGACGACCAAAACTGAGTTGGAATTGCCGCCCATGATTGTAAAAGTTCGCCGAATTGCGCTCCCTCCACTGCATCGACAAATTTATGACGCTTTGTTGATGCGCGAGGCGGTGAAGTTGAAACGTGACGGCCGAAATATGTCAGACCTAGGCAAGGTAATCCTCTATTTGCTGATGGCTGCAACCTCCCCCGCCTTAGTGGCTGTGGGTGCAAGTAGATACGAACCGCTGGCGTATCGAGTGCCCCCGCTCGAGCTGCCAGAAGGACAAGACGGACGAACCCTGCTGGAGGATCTACCGGACTTTGAGTTAAGCCCCAAATATGTGGAGGTCGCAAAGATTGTCGAGAGTAACTGGCAAGAGGGGAGGAAAACGTTAGTGTGGTCAACCTTCGTAAGAAACTTGACGACGCTTGAGCGCATACTCGAGCCTTTTAACCCCGCCCTTGTACATGGCGGCACCGAAGACCGTGATCAGCAAATTGAAAAGTTTAGAAACGACCCTACCTGCGCGGTTTTGCTGTCCAATCCGGCGACACTTGGAGAAGGAATAAGTCTCCATCACACCTGCCACGATGCCGTATATCTTGATCGTGATTTTTCAGCAGGCCGTTATCTACAAAGTGTTGACCGGATACACCGTCTTGGCTTACCTGGAAACATTATAACTAATGTAACTATATTAGTCGGATCTGGCACCATTGATGAGCTGGTTGAGCTTCGTTTGCAGCAGAAGCTTGAGTTTATGGGCGGCGTTCTTGATGACGCGGACATTCTGGTTCTCGGTGACTTGGCCGAGGAAGTCAGCGAGGGTGTGGGGCTGGACTCCAAGGATGTAGAAGAGCTTCTCAACCACCTGAAGTCATGACAACACCGAAGACGTTGATTCTAGCGGTCGGGAGATGGCTTGAGCTGCTGAGTAGAACCACTTTTGTTCGCGCAAACGTTATTGTCCATAATGATGCGGCGTATACGGATATCACACCCACTCAATATGCCAGTGCGCTGGAATGGATTCGTAATGTTCCTCAATTAAGTAGTCTTATCGAGATCTCCAGTGGGCGAGGGATGAGGAAACTACCCCTGGATTTTTCGAAGCGAATGGCCTTGGAGGCAGTGATACTGGAAGAAAGTCCTTCCTGGCTTCAAGTCGTTGATGAGCTCGTGATTTCCCAGGATGACCTTCCCAATGACGTCGTTTGCTGGGCTCAGTGCCTTGATATGACGGACGCCGAGTCCATGGATGTCGTAAGAAACGTAAGCGGAAAAGTAGATGCGCAAGCCCGAAAAGATTTTGGAGAAGCGGGCGAATCGGCATTGGTGACTATGCTAGAAGCTTCATGGCCCGGCTCTGTAATGCATGTGTCGATGGTCTCTGACGGCTTGGGCTACGATATTGCGTTCCGACCGGGCGACGTAGAGTGGCACCTAGAAGTTAAATCCGTTGCGTCCGGTGTGCGCAGACGGATTTTTTTGTCCCGTAACGAGTTTGAGGTGAGCCGTAGGGATCGATATTGGCGTTTAGTCCTCGTGGTTTTGGACGCAGAAAGGTCAGTCCAGTCGGTGAGTATCCTCGAGAGTTCAGCCTTATGGACTGGTTCCCCTCGTGATGTCACTTCGAGAGCGTCCTGGGAAACCAGCAAGTTCATCTTAAAGTCCGGTGAAGGGCGCAGCACATTCTGCAGAGCGCTTGGTTTAACACCTCCGCAGTACGCCCATGCGGCACTCTACGACGCAGCACCCCAAGCCTAGACTGACGGATTTGTATGCGTGGAGGGATGGCTTGAGGTCAGCAGATGCATGACGCTGCTGGAATTAACAACGCCCATCTGATTACGCCCCACGCACGCAGGCGGACTGTGGCGACCCTCCTCGCCAGGGAAGCGGAAGACAAAGCCGCGGCCTCAATGCTGGGTCACGCGGACTTGTCGATGACGCATGCCGCGTACATTGAACGGCTCAAAGAGGTTGATGATCACACGGCGGTCCTCGGTGGTCTCGCGCCAAAGCGGCTCTTCACGGTTCGTGGTGAATGTTCTGCCGTGAAGGATGTTCATGCCGCTGTTCTGGCGGCACTGCGCAACAGGATACGCGTTTTGTAGTTGCGTGCGTTGGTGAATCCCCGGCCGGT
>NZ_JBHDJA010000004.1:41282-210937 GCF_041877125.1 Arthrobacter sp. E44 | reverse complement strand
GAAACCAGCCAAAAACACCATGCACACCACGGGGTGGCGGCACAGCACAATCAACCAATCACATTACATAATCGGTATCAACAAACTTGGCACACTATTGAGTTCTCAAACAACAGACACATTCGAATATTCCCGGAAACAATTCAAAGAATTTCTATTCCGTATTTCTTCGCTGCGATGTTTTTATCTTATTTCATTCATATTCACTTTTGCAAATCCGGCTATTTTCCCGGAAAAGCTTGGCGAAATGAATCTGCCCAGCAAAATAAGAAGCAGCTTCTCGGGATCCGTGTATTCACGGTAAGAATTGCTTCTCATTAGTTGGGGGTTTGTCACCACTCAGCGGCGGCGACTCAGAAAACAATACACGCCCCCCAGCGGCCGTGCAAATCGGCTGCCGAAGGGCGTGCACGCAGGACTCAGAGGTGCTAGGGAACCAGTACCTCAACAGTGGCCAGGTTCTTCTTACCCCTGCGAAGGAGCAGGTACTGGCCGTGCAGAAGTTCAGACTCCGAGATCACGGCCTCGGGATCGGACACCTTCTCGTTGTTCACGTAGGCGCCACCCTCCCCTACCGTTCGTCGAGCGGCAGATTTGCTTTCGGACAGACCGGACGCCACCAGCAGGTCCACAATCCCCATCTCATCCACCTGCACGGTGGTGGTGGGCAATTCGGAAGTGGCGGCCTGGAGGGTTGCCTTGTCCAGGGCGGCCAGGTCACCGTTCCCAAACAATGCCGCGGAAGCATTGATCACCTTTTCGGTGGCCTCAACGCCATGCACCAGGGAGGTCACTTCGAAGGCGAGCTTCCGCTGTCCTTCACGGGCAAACGGACGTTCAGCCACTGAAACGGCGATCTCTTCGATTTCGGCGCGCGTCAGGAAGGTGAACACCTTGAGCCGGTCCACCACATCTGCGTCGGCGGTGTTGAGCCAGAACTGGTAGAAGGCGTACGGGCTGCACATGCCGGCGTCGAGCCAGATGGCGTTGCCCTCGCTCTTGCCAAACTTGGTTCCATCGGAGTTGGTGATAAGCGGGGTTCCAAGGGCGTGGACGCTCTTGCCCTCGACTTTGCGGATCAGTTCCGTACCGCTGGTGAGGTTGCCCCACTGGTCCGAGCCGCCGGTCTGCAGGACGCAGCCGTAATCGCGGTAGAGCTGCAGGTAGTCCATGCCCTGCAGGATCTGGTAGCTGAACTCCGTGTAGCTAATGCCCTCATCGGAGTTCAGCCGGGATGCCACGGCGTCCTTGCGCAGCATGGTGCCCACGCGGAAATGCTTTCCCACTTCACGCAGGAAGTCGATGGCGCTCAACGGCGCCGTCCAATCCAGGTTGTTCACCATCCTGGCAGCGTTGTCCCCCTCGAAGCTGAGGAAGCGCTGCACCTGGGCCTGGAGGTAGCCAACCCACTCCGCCACCGTGTCCTTGGTGTTCAAGGTGCGTTCCGCCGTCGGACGCGGGTCACCGATCATGCCCGTGGAACCGCCCACCAGTCCCAGCGGCTTGTGGCCGGCCAACTGAAGCCGCCGCATGACCAGCAACTGGACCAGGTTGCCCAGGTGCAGGCTCGGCGCGGTGGGGTCGAAGCCGCAATAGTAGGTGACCGGCCCGTTGGCGAGGAGCTTTTCCAGCTCTGCTTCGTCAGTGGAGACATGGACCAGCCCACGCCACTTCAGTTCCTGCCAAATATTGGCGAAAGTGGGGTCATTGCGCTGCGGTTCGAGGTTGTTCAGTTCAGGCACGCTTCCTAAGTTAGCAGTAACGCCGAAGGCGCCGTCAGCCGGCAATCCCTGCCGGCACCGGTTCCGCTGCAATCAGCCGCAACCGTTGTGTGGCGCGGGTCATGGCCACGTAAAGGTCCCCCACCTTGCCGTGCTCGTGGTTGAGCATCATCGACGGTTCCAGGACCACCACGCCGTCGAACTCCAGGCCTTTCGCCTCACGGGGGCTGATGACCACGATGTCCTGCTCGTAGCTGCCGGCCCCACTGCCGATCCGGCGCCCGTACACGGCACGCAGTGCTGATGTGGCCTGGGGCAGCAGGTCACCATCGGCAATCACGGCCAGCAGGCCGCCGTCGAGCGCTTCAAGCTCCTCCGGAAGCACCTCGACGAGCCGGTCCACCACGGCACCGGGAGAGACTTCGTCGATGATGGGCTCCCAGCGGCCTTCCCGGACGGCCTTGGGGGCGGAGACAACAAGCCCGGCGGCGTTGGCCATCCGGACAGCTGCCTCGGCGATCTGCGACGGCGTACGGTAGTTGACGGTCAGCTCCTCCAGCTGCCAACGGTCCCCGAACATCGGCGCCAGTGCCCCCTGCCAGGAGTTGGCTCCCGCCACAGAGCTGGTCTGCGCGATGTCACCGACGATGGTGAAGGACTTCAGCGGGCAGCGGCGCACCAGCAGCCGCCACTGCATGGGCGACAGCTCCTGGGCCTCATCGACCACGATGTGCCCAAACGCCCAGGTGCGGTCGCTGGTTGCCCGCTCTGCGGCTGTCTGCCGGACATCCTGCTCCCGGTTCTGCTCGGCCAGCTCTTCGGCCGACATAAGCGGGTCCACCCCGGCGGCCTCCATGTTGACCAGGGTTTGCTTGGCGTTGGCCAGGTCCCGGGCACGGTCGTGCTCCTGCTGGGCCAGCCCGCGCCCGGCCGCCGGATCCAGCTCGCCGAGCAGTTCGGCGGCCTCGTCCAGCAGCGGCACGTCGGACTCGGTCCAGGGAGAATCGGCGGGACGCTGCAGCAGGGCGCGCTCCGCCGGGGTCAGGTTGGGGGTGCAGAACTCCAGTATTTCCGGCTTGCTGAAGAGATCGGTGATCAGCTTCTCCGGCGTCATGGGCATCCAGCAGAGGTTCAGGGCGATCCGCACGTCCCGGGCAGTGCGGACGTCCTCCGCAAGGTAGGAGCGGTCCGCGTTGTTGCCGATGTTGCCGGCCTCGACGAGCTCGGTCATCTGCTCGGTCAGCTCGCGCAGCAGGATCTTCACAAACGTCACGCGTGCCTCGTTGTACGGCTTTCCGGTGGCGCGTGCACGTTCCCGGGCCCGGCGGACCTGGCGGGGCGTCAGCGTGAGCTTGCGTCCGTCCACTTCGAGGATCCGGTTCTGGGCAGGGACGCGCATGCGGTTGGAGACGGCGTTGGCCACGATGGCAGCCATGTCCAGGCGCCCCTTGATGGCGGCCACGGCCGCGTTTGCTTCGGGCACGGCGTTGATGCCGGGCATCAGGCGGCCGACGCTGGCCATGACTACGCCGGTCTCGCCGAGCGAGGGCAGCACCCGTTCGATGTATTTCATGAACGACGACGACGGGCCCACCAGCAGCACGCCTGCACTCTTGAGGCGGTCGCGGTGGGTGTAGAGCAGGTAGGCGGCGCGGTGCAGGGCCACGGCGGTCTTGCCCGTGCCCGGCCCGCCCTGGACCACCACGGCTCCGGAGATGGAGGAGCGGATGATGCGGTCCTGTTCGGACTGGATGGTGCTGACGATGTCCGACATGCGGCCTGTGCGCTTGGAGTTTAGCGCAGCCAGCAGGGCGCCTTCGCCCTGGAGGGACTCGGCGTCCGTGAGCATGGAGGCGTCCAGGACATCGTCTTCGATGGCCTTGACGTCGCGTCCCTGCAGGATCAGGTGCCGGCGGCGGCGCACGCCCTGCCGGTCAAAGGCTGTGGCCTGGTAGAAGTGCCCGGCCTCGGGGGCGCGCCAGTCCACCATCAGCCGCTGCAGATCCTCGGTGGTGAGCCCGATGCGGCCGATGTACTGTGCTTCCCCGGAGTCCAGGTCCAGGCGGCCGAAGACCAGCCGGTCATCCACCGCGTCCAGCTGCGCCAGGCGGTCCTCATACAGCGCGGCGAACGCGTCACGTTCTGAAACGTTCTGCATGGTGCCCACGGCTCCGGCACGACGGACCTGCGCCAGCTGGCGGCGCTTTTCCTCCCGGAGTTCCTCCAGCCGGGCGTACAGGCCGGCAACATACTCCCGTTCGTGGGCCAATTCGGCATCGAGCATTAACGTTCCCCTATCGCGAAAGACAGACCGTCCATTCTACTACCATTTCGATTAACGCTTGTGAAACGTTGCGCCGGGCGACGCATCTGCCATCCGCTTCCGAGCACGGGGCTGCGCCGCCTTGTATTTGGACACCGTGGGGTCGCCGGTGAGCCAGAACCGCCAGGCGTACTCGTCCGAACCTCCCGCTCCTGCCACGCCCACCCGCGGGCCGGAACTGACGGGACCGCTGGCGCCGGAGGGAAGCTCCAGGCCGAAAGGTGGAGCCAGCGCGTCCCGGCCGCTGTCCGCCGTCGTCAATCCCAGCGCCTTGGCGAGACGGGCAGGCCCGCTGGCCAGGTCCGCGGGACTTTTCGACGTCGGCCGGCGCCGCTGCGCCAGTTCCAGCCCGTCCACGATTTCGCCGGCCCGGAGCAGAAGGGCGGAGGCGACGCCGGCGGGACCGCAGACGATGTTGGTGCAGTGGTGCATCCCGTAGGTGAAGTAGACGTAGAGGTGCCCGGCGGGACCGAACATGGGGGCGTTGCGGGGTGTCGGGCCACGGTAGGTGTGCGAGCCGGGATCCGGATGCAGGGAGTCCTCGGGTCCCATGTAGGCCTCCACCTCGGTGAGCCGGATGGAAACGGCGCCGTCGCGTGACTCATGGGTCAGCACGGCGCCCAGCAGCTGCGGGGCGAGCTCACGGGCGTCGGCGGACAGGAAGTTCCGCAACCCGTCCGCTCCCAAAGTGCTTTCGTTCATTACTTGACCTTACCCAGATGCTGCGGATTTCATCCTCGGTGAAGCCTGGCCTGCCGAAGTTTTGCCCCCTCCACGGCCATGTCCGATTTCCGCTAGTAGCAGCGAACCCGGGCTGGCAGGATGGAGGAATGGACTTCTGGCAGCGCTACCGGGCAATCGATGCCCGCGACCCCCGGTTCGACGGCCAGTTCTTCACCGCCGTCCGCAGCACGGGGATCTACTGCCGCCCCTCCTGCCCGGCCCGGACACCCAAGGCGGCGAATGTGACGTTCTACGAGACGTCCGCGGCGGCCCACGAGGCAGGCTACCGGGCGTGCAAGCGCTGCCTGCCTGAGGCTGTGCCGGGCACCCCGGCGTGGAACGTGCGGCAGGACGTGGCGGGCCGCGCCATGCGGCTGATTAACGACGGCGTGATCAACCGGGACGGGGTGGCAGGCCTTGCCGCCCGGCTGGGTTATTCGCCCCGGCAGCTCAACCGGATCCTGGGCCAGGAACTCGGTGCCGGCCCCCTGTCCCTGGCCCGCGCGGCGAGGGCCCAGACAGCCCGCACCCTGCTGGTGTCCACGTCCATGAAGCTCGCCGACGTGGCGTTTGCCGCCGGCTTCAGCAGCGTCAGGCAGTTCAATGAGACCATCGCCGAGGTGTTCGCCATGACGCCCACGGCCCTGCGTCAAACGTCCCGGCACCCTTCGCGTGACGGCGGCACGACGGCCCTGACCCTGGGCCTGCCCTACCGCCCGCCCTTCGACCCGGGTATCTTCTCCTTCCTTGCAGTCCGGGCCATTCCCGGAATCGAGGAGGGAACGGCCACCTCCTACGCCCGGACCCTGCGGCTCCCCCACGGCGACGCGCGCTTCCGCGTGGAGTACGACGGCGGCACCCGGGAACGGCAGCTGACACTCACCGTCGGCGCGGTGGACCTGCGCGACCTTCCGGCGCTGCTCAGCCGCGTGCGCAGGCTGTTCGACCTTGACGCCGACCCGGAAGCCATAGATTCCGCCCTCGCCGCCGACCCCAGGCTCGCTGCCTCCGTCGGTGAGGCGCCGGGGATGCGGATGCCCGGCGCGCTGGATCCCCAGGAGCTGCTGGTCCGGGCCATGGTGGGCCAGCAGGTCACTGTGGCGGCGGCCCGTACCGCGTTGACCCAACTGTCCGCGGCCGGCAGTCACTCCAGTGCTCCCGGCGAGGGCCTGGACCGCTTGTTTCCCACCCCGGCGGAGATCGCGGCGGGGAGTCATTTGCTCCGCGGTCCACGGCGCAGGATCGAATCGCTTGTGCAGGCCGCGGCCGCGATGGCTGAAGGACACCTCGAGTTCGGATACGGGGACGACCTGTCCGGCCTGCGCGCCAAACTGCTGCCCTTGCCCGGCGTGGGCCCATGGACCGTGGGATACGTGGCAATGCGCGTCCTGGGCGCACCGGACGTCTTCCTTGCCAACGACGCCGCGGTCCGGAACGGGATCCGCGCCCTCGATAATGGAGGCAAAGCCAATGGGGACAACACCGATGGGCACAGCGCCCTAAGCTCCGACTTCCGCGAGACCAGCCCGTGGCGTTCCTACGCCACCATGCACCTTTGGCGCGCTGCTGCCCGGCCCGCCCTGACAACCGCCGCTCCTGGGAAAGGGATGCCATGAAAGCCCAACTGCTGCAGCTGTCCACGCCGGACGGACCGTTCACCGTCCTTGCCCGGGACGGCGTGGTCCTTGCCTCGGGCTGGACGGCCGGCCTTGCGGAACTGACAGGGCAGGTCCATCCCGCCCTCCGCCCCGAGACCGTGGAAGAGGTGGCGGACCTCGGGGACATCTCTTCCGCCGTCGAGGCCTTCTACGACGGCGACCCCGCCCCTGCCATGGCCGTGCCAGTCCTTCAGCAATCGGGCCCGTTCCGCGCCCACGCCTGGGAGGTCCTGCGCCAGGTCAAGCCGGGTTCGCCCGTCACGTATACCGAGTACGCCGCCTTGGCCGGTAACCCGCGCGCTGTCCGGGCCGCCGCCAGCGCCTGCGCCTTCAACGCCGCGGCGCTGTTCGTTCCCTGCCACCGGGTGATCCGGACGGACGGGTCGCTGGGCGGCTTCCGCTGGGGCCTGCGCGTCAAGGAGAGCCTGCTGTCCCGGGAAGCGGGCTAAGCGATCTTCTCCCCCGAGCGCGAGATGGCACTTAACGGCAGTGGTGCGCCGCGGCATTGCCGTTAAATGCCATCTCGCGGAGAGGCTGGGGGCTGGGACTGCTACTTCGGTTCCGGCATTGCCGACGGCCACGGCAGCAGGGTGGGAAGATCCGTGCTGTCCCCGGCGGCAGTGGCGCGCAGGCTGTCCAGGGACGGCTTCCGTCCGGCCAGCCAGGCGGCGATGTCGGTGACCATGCCGCTGACGACGACGGTGCTGCCGCCGGCTCCAAGGGCCAGCGGCGGCAGTGCCACGGGCTGCAGGACCAACCTGGTTTCGGCCGGCACGCGGGCGGCCAGGAAGTCGAACAGGTGGGAGCAGAACTCCCGGTTCCAGGTTTCCGGTCCCGTGCCGCTGTCCAGGTCCGCGGTGTGGATGACCAGTTCGCGCCAGAGCGCCAGCCCCGCGTCGAAGATCACTCCGTCGCGGAACGCGATGCGCGTCTGCCACTCATCCTCGCCGAGGGCGTCGAATGCGGCCAAGGCCCGCTGCAGCGCGGCGTCCACGTCCTGCCGGTGCTGCGCAAGGCTGTGCCCGGCGGCGAGCTCGATGGCCCGGTTGCGGCCTTCCACGCCGCCGTCGTAAAGCTCCACCTTTTCGCCGCGCCGACCGTATTCCACTTGCCGGGCCAAGGCTTCGCAAATGCCGGCGATGTGGGCCAGGAGGTGTCCGCGGCTCCAGCCGGGAAGGGTGGACGGAGCGCGTTCGCCGCCGTCGGGGATCCGGTCCAGTCCGGCTGTCAATGCCGTGGCGGCCTTGTGCAGTTCAGCCAGCAGACCGGCAGGAGAAGGAGAGGTCATGCGGCCAGCCTAGCGGAGCGGTCAGCCCAGCGGCTGTCCGTCTGCGCCGACACGGTGGCGGACGTGGTTGCCGTCGTTACTCGCCTGCCAGAACTCGATCTCGATGGGCTGCAGGGCGTAGAGCTGCCAGTGCGGGTTGTCGCTGCCATCGGCCCGGGGCCGCTCATACCAATCGACGGCGGATGCTTCGGCGGAGAGTTCGGCCACGGCGCCAGCCACGCGGACCTGCCGCCCCAGGCCGGGCCAGTAGAAGTTCATCGCGGCCCTGGGCGACTCCGCCAGTTCCCGGCCCTTCCGCGAGGTGCGGGACGTGGCGAAGTGCCAGCCGTCGTC
Source organism: Arthrobacter sp. E44 (assembly GCF_041877125.1). Classification (NCBI taxonomy): domain Bacteria; kingdom Bacillati; phylum Actinomycetota; class Actinomycetes; order Micrococcales; family Micrococcaceae; genus Arthrobacter; species Arthrobacter sp. E44. Next base: position 202,891 of record NZ_JBHDJA010000004.1, on the reverse strand, counting down.
GTCAATGTTCTTGAGGATCAGCATGCGGGAGGACGGCTGGGGACCATCATCGGACCGCGCGTCCACCGTGGCGAGGCTGAAGGCGTGCGGCTGCTGCTCCCCCGCATCGAGCGCCTCGTCCAGCCACTGCTTGAAGAGCAGCGCCGGATCCTGCGGCGCGTTCTCCGGGACGAAAGACGGCAGGTCGGACGGAAAATCAGGAAGCGTGCGGAGGAACTTGCGGAAGGTTTCGCTCATGGGGCCAGCCTAACCCGGCGTTATAAGCAGCGAGATGGCACTTCACGGCAGTGTTTTTGGAAAGCATTGCTGCGAAGTGCCATCTCCCGGAGGTGTTACTTTGCGTACTCCCGCACGCCGGCGAGCTCGCCTTCCAGCGCGGCCATCTGGCGTTCGACGGCGGCTGGTGCCGTACCGCCCTGGGAATTGCGGCTGTTGAGCGAGCCCTCGGTGGAGAGCACGGTCCGGACCTCGGGCGTGAGATGCTCCGAGATGGCGGCGTACTCCTCGTCTGTCAGGTCCCACAGCTCAACACCGCGGGACTCTGCCTGCCTAACGGCGGCACCGGAGAGCTCATGCGCCTCGCGGAACGGCACGCCCTGGCGGACCAACCATTCGGCGATGTCCGTAGCCAGCGCGAAGCCCTGCGGAGCCAGCGATTCCATGCGCTCCGTGTTGAACGTCAGGGTGGCGATCATGCCGGACACGGCAGGGAGCAGCAGCTCCAGGGTGTCCGCGGCGTCGAAGACCGGCTCCTTGTCCTCCTGCAGGTCGCGGTTGTACGCCAGCGGCAGGCCCTTGAGCGTGGCCAGCAGGCCGGTGAGGTTGCCGATAAGGCGCCCCGCCTTGCCGCGGGCCAACTCCGCCACGTCCGGGTTCTTCTTCTGCGGCATGATCGAGGACCCGGTGGAGTAGGAGTCATGCAGCGTGACGAAGGAGAACTCCTTGGTAGCCCAGAAGATGACTTCCTCGGAGATCCGGGACAGATCCACACCGATCATTGAGCAGACCCAGGCGAACTCGGCGAAGACGTCGCGGGACGCGGTGCCGTCGATTGAGTTGTGCACGGCAGAGAAGAAGCCCAGGTCCGCCGCCACCGCCTCCGGATCGAGGCCCAGCGAGGAGCCGGCCAGCGCGCCTGAACCGTAGGGCGAAACACCTGCCCGCTTGTCCCAGTCCTGCAGCCGCTGCACGTCGCGCAGCAGGGCCCAGGCGTGGGCCAGCAGGTGGTGGCTGAGCAGGACGGGCTGCGCGTGCTGCAGGTGGGTGCGGCCGGGCATGGCCACACCATGGTGTACCTTCGCCTGCTCCACCAGCGCGTCCACCGTGGCCAGCACGCCGCCGGCGATGATCCGGGCGTGGTCGCGCAGGAACATCCGGCCCAGGGTGGCCACCTGGTCGTTCCGGGACCGGCCGGCGCGGAGCTTGCCGCCCAGCTGGGCACCGGCCCGCTCGATCAGGCCGCGCTCCAGGGAACCGTGCACGTCCTCATCCGACTCGGCGGGGAGGTACGCGCCGGAGGCCACGTCCTCGTCCAGCTGCGTCAGGGCGGACAGCATGCCTTCCAGCTCGGCGTCGTCCAGCAATCCGGCCTTGTGCAGCACACGGGCGTGCGCCTTGGAGCCGGCAATGTCGTACCGCGCCAGCCGCCAATCGAAGTGCGTGGACTTGCTCAGCGCTGCCAGGGCGTCCGCGGGGCCGCCGGCGAACCGGCCGCCCCACAGCGCGCCGGCGTTTGTCGCCTCCGTTTTTTGCTCAGCCACAGGGGCTACTTCCCTGCGACGCGGATGTCGCGGCGGGCGGCAACCTTGGCGGACATGCCCCACAGTTCGATGAAGCCCTTGGCCTGGGACTGGTCGAAGGTGTCACCGGTGTCGTAGGTGGCCAGCGAGAAGTCGTACAGCGAGGTGTCGGAGCGGCGTCCGTTGACGATCGCCTGGCCGCCGTGCAGGGTCATGCGGATGTCGCCGGAGACGTACTTCTGGGTGTCCTCGATAAAGGCGTCCAGGGAGCGCTTGAGCGGCGAGAACCACTGGCCGTCGTAGACCAGCTCGGCCCAGCGCTGGCCAACGGTGGCCTTGAAGCGGGCCTGCTCGCGTTCAACAGTGATGTCCTCGAGGTGCTTGTGCGCGGTGATCAGCGCCATGGCGCCGGGGGCTTCGTAGATTTCGCGGGACTTGATGCCCACCAGGCGGTCCTCGACGACGTCGATGCGGCCCACGCCCTGGGCGCCGGCGCGGCGGTTGAGTTCCTTGATGGCCTGGAGCGGGGTGACCTTGACGCCGTCGATCGCGACAGGAACGCCGGCTTCGAAGGAGATGATGACCTCATCCGGTGCCGGCGGGAACTCCGGGGTGGCGGTGTAGTCGTAGATGTCCTTGGTGGGGGCGTTCCAGATGTCCTCGAGGTAGCCGGTTTCCACGGCGCGTCCCCAGACGTTCTGGTCGATGGAGTACGGGTTCTTCTTGGTGGTCTCGATGGGCAGTCCCTTTTCCTCGGCGAAGGCGATGGCCTTGTCGCGGGTCAGGGCGAGGTCGCGGACCGGAGCGATACACTTCAGGTCCGGGCCCAGGGTCTGGATGCCCACTTCGAAGCGGACCTGGTCGTTGCCCTTGCCGGTGCAGCCGTGGGCCACCGTGGTGGCGCCGAATTCGCGGGCAGCCTTGACCAGGTGCTTGACGATGACCGGGCGGGAGATGGCGGAGACCAGCGGGTAGTGGCCCTGGTAGAGGGCGTTGGCCTTCAGGGTGGGCACGCAGTATTCGTTGGCGAACTCGTCGGAGGCGTCGGCCACGTAGGCTTCGACGGCGCCGCAGCCCAGGGCGCGCTGACGGATGGTTTCCAGCGATTCGCCGCCCTGTCCGACGTCGACCGCCACGGCGATGACCTCGGCACCGGTGGCTTCACCGATCCAGCCGATGGCGACGGACGTGTCCAGGCCGCCGGAGTAGGCCAGCACAATGCGTTCAGTCACTTTAAATGCTCCTTGTTGAGGGTTGGTTGATTCTTTGTCTTCAAGCTTATTGCCCGGCTTCCTCAGCCATTTGCAGGAAGCGGGCGGCGAGGTCCTGGCCGCCCAACGGGTCGCGGGAGACCAGCAGTACGGTGTCATCACCGGCGATAGTGCCCAGGATGGACGGCATCACCGAGTGGTCGATGGCCAAGGCCAGGAAGTTCGCGGCACCGGGGGGAGTCCGGAGGACTGCGATGTTGCCGGACGCCTCCGCGGTGACCAGCAGCTCGCTGCACAGCCGGGCCAGCCGGGCGTCCAGGATTTCCTGGGTCACACCGCTCTTGGCGCCACGCTCACCGCCTTCGCCAGGCACCGCGTACACCAGCACGCCTTCCTTGCCGCGCACCCGGACAGCGCCCAGCTCGACGAGGTCGCGGGACAGCGTGGCCTGGGTGACCTGGACGCCGTCGTCCGCCAGCAACGCCGCGAGCTCCGCCTGGGAACGCACGGACTGCCCGGTGAGGATGGCAGTGATGCGCGCCTGCCGGGCGGTCTTGGTGGCCGGGCTGGTGCCGGGGGTGGACGGCTGGGCGGACACTAGAACGTGCTCTCTCCGGTACTTTCGACCGGGGCCAGTCCGTCGACGAACGCCAGGCCCGAGCGGTGCATCAGCCAGGCCATCAGCGCCTTCTGCGCGTGCAGCCTGTTTTCCGCTTCGTCCCACACGATGGACTGCGGGCCGTCGATGACGTCGGCGGAAATTTCGTAGCCGCGGTAGGCGGGAAGGCAGTGAAGCACGACGGCGTCATCCGCAGCCAGCGCCATGGCGTCAGAGTCCACGGAGTAGTCCCGGAACAGCTGCATCCGGGCTTCCTTTTCGGCCTCCTGCCCCATGGAAACCCAGGTATCCGTGGCTACAACGTCGGCCCCCTGCAAAGCTTCCTTGGCATCGGTGGTGATGAGGACGGAACCACCGGTTTCGGCCGCGCGGTCCTCGGCAGCCGCAACGATGTCCGTGGCCGGGAGGTAGCCCTCCGGTCCGGCGATGCGGACGTGCATCCCGGCCGTGACGCCGGCCAGAAGGTAGGAGTTGGCCATGTTGTTGGCGGCGTCGCCCAGGTAGCTCATGGTCAGTCCCTTGAGCTGGCCCTTGTGTTCCTTGACGGCCAGCAGGTCCGCCAGGAGCTGGCAGGGGTGGTAGTCGTCGCAGAGGGCGTTGATGACGGGCACCCTGGAGTTCTCCGCCATGGCCACCAGGCCGGCGTGGGCGCCGGTGCGCCACACGACGGTGGAGACCATGCGTTCGAGCACCTTGGCGGTGTCCTCCACGGATTCCTTGTGCCCGATCTGCGCCTCGCCGGGGTTGATGATCAGGGCGTTTCCGCCCATGTCGGCAACGCCGGTGGCGAACGAGACGCGGGTCCGGGTGGAAGTCTTGTCGAAGATTACGGCCACGGTTTTGCGGCCGCTGCCTTCGGCGGCGTACGGCTGGACGCTGTAGGGGGCTGCCTTCATTCGGGCAGCGAGCTCCAGGACTTCGGCCTGCTCGGCCGGGGAGAGGTCGGTGTCCTTGAGGAAGTGCCGGGTTGCGGTGGTCACTGGGCGTCCTTAGCTGCTTGGAGGATTGCCGGGAAAGCGGCGAGGAAGGTGTCGGCCTGCGCCGTGGTAAGGATCAGCGGCGGTGCCAGGCGGATGGTGCGCGGGCCGGGGCTGTTGACGATGAATCCGGCGTCAAGGGCGGCCTGCACGACTGCCGGTGCCACGTCGGCGTCGAGGTCGAACCCTATGAGGAGCCCTTCGCCGCGAACCTCGGTGACGCCGGGGATGGCAGCCAGCGCGGAACGCAGGTGTTCCCCCACCGCCGTTGCGTTGGCGAGCACGTTCTGGCTTTCGAGGGCGTGCAGGGTGGCAAGGGCGGCAGCGGTCGCCACCGGGTTGCCGCCAAAGGTGGTGCCGTGCTGGCCGGCGGACAACAACGACGACGTCGCCTCACCGAAGGTGATGAGGGCACCGATGGGGAACCCGCCGCCCAGGCCCTTGGCCAGGGTGATGGCGTCGGGGACGATCCCGGCATCCTCGCTGGCGAGCCATTTGCCCGTGCGGCCGACGCCGGTCTGGACCTCGTCCAGGATCAGCAGGGCGCCGGCGTTGCTGGTGGCTTCCCGCGCGGCCTTGAGGTAGCCCGCGGGAAGCGGCCGGACGCCGGCCTCGCCCTGGATGGGCTCCAGGAAGACGGCAGCCACGGTTTCGTCCACCGCCGCCTCCAGCGCGGCGATATCGCCGAACGGAATGTGCACCACGCCGCCGGGAAGCGGCTCGAAGGGTGCGCGGTAGGCCTCCTTGGCGGTGAGTGCCAGCGCACCCATGGTCCGGCCGTGGAAGGCACCCTCGAGCGCGATGATCCTGGTGCGCTTGGTTCCGTCCGTTCCGGTGTTGCGGCGGGCCAGCTTGAAGGCGGCCTCGTTTGCCTCGGTGCCGGAGTTGCTGAAGAACACCTTGGAGCCGGCAGGAGCGTGGGCGAGTTCCAGGAGCTTCTCGGCCAGTGCCACCTGGGTGGGGCTGGTGAAGAAGTTGGAGACGTGGCCCAGGGTGGCCAGCTGGCTGGCGATGACCGACGTCACGAAGGGGTGGGCGTGGCCCAGCGCGTTGACGGCGATGCCGCCCAGCAGGTCCAGGTACTCCTTGCCGTCCGCGTCCCACACCAGGCAGCCGGCGCCGCGGACCAGGACGCGCTGGGGCGTGCCGAACACGTTCATGAGCGAAGAGGAGTAGCGGGACAGCCACTCGGAGCCGGCGTGGCCCGTGGTTTCCACTAACTCGGTCACTGTGGATTTTTCCATCGTGTTCATCCGTTGATCTCCTCGTCCGGGACTACCTGGGTGCCGATGCCCGCCGTCGTAAATGTTTCAAGAAGCATGGAGTGGGCCAGGCGCCCGTCCACGATGTGCGCCCTTTCCACGCCCTCGTCGACGGCCTTCAAGCAGGCTGCCATCTTGGGGATCATGCCCGACTGGAGGCCCGGCAGCATCTCCCGCAGCTCGGAAGCCGTAAGGGACGAGATCAGGGAGGACTTATCCGGCCAGTTGGCATAGAGGCCTTCAACGTCGGTCAGGATCACCAGCTTGGAGGCGCCCAGCGCGGAGGCGACGGCGGCCGCAGCCGTATCCGCGTTGACGTTCAGGACCTGCCCGGTGGGCTGGAACCGGACGGGCCCCACGATGCCCTCCCCGGCGTCGACAATTTCCGGGGCCACCGTGGAGATCACGGGGATGCGGCCGGCGTCGAGGATGTCCACGATGCCGGCGGGGTCGACGCCCACCACCTCGCCCACCAGGCCAAGGTCCACCTCTTCGCCGTCCACCACGGTGCCGGTGCGGACGGCGCGGAGCAGGCCGCCGTCTTCGCCGGACATGCCGACGGCGTAGGGCCCGTGGGAGTTGATGAGCCCCACGAGTTCACGGCCCACCTGGCCAGTGAGGACCATGCGGACCACCTCCATGGCCTCGGGGGTGGTGACGCGCAGGCCGCCCTTGAACTCGGATTCGATGCCCAGCCGGCCCAGCATCGAGTTGATCTGGGGGCCGCCGCCGTGGACCACCACGGGGTGGATGCCCACGTGGTGGAGGAAGACGATGTCCTCGGCAAAGGCGCGGCGGAGTTCATCGTTGACCATGGCGTTGCCGCCGTATTTGACCACCATGATGCTGCCGGCGAAGCGCTGGATCCAGGGCAGGGCCTCGATCAGGGTTTCAGCCTTGTCCTGCGCGGCGGACATGGTGGTGTTTTCACGCGTCTGGGTGTTCATGGTGTCACTTTCCACAGCGGTTTGGGCTTGGCGGGTTTTGCCCGGGCGGTGCTCCTAGCTGGAGTAGGCGCTGTTTTCGTGGACGTAGTCGTGGGTGAGGTCGTTGGTCCAGATGGTTGCCTCGGCATCGCCTGCCTGCAGGTCAATCTCCACCAGGACCTCGCGGGGCTCCAGGTCCACCAGGCTACGGTCATCGCCGATGCTGCCGTTGCGGCAGATCTGGACCCCGTTCATGGCGACGTTGAGCTTGTCCGGCTCGAAGGCGGCGTCCGTGGTGCCGACAGCCGAGAGCACGCGGCCCCAGTTGGGGTCCTTGCCGAAGATGGCGGTCTTGAACAGGTTGGAGCGGGCCACGGAGCGGCTGACGGTCTCGGCGTCGGCTTCGCTGGCGGCGTTGAATGTGCGGATGGCGATGTCGTGGCTGGCTCCTTCCGCGTCGGCGATCAGCTTGCGGGCCAGCTCCGCGCATACCTGCGTGAGCCCTGCACCGAAGTCCTCGGCGGACGGGACGGCTCCGGAAGCGCCGGAGGCAAGCAGGACAACCGTGTCGTTGGTGGACATGCAGCCGTCCGAGTCGGCGCGGTCGAAGGTGACGCGCGTGGCGTCGCGGAGGACGACGTCGAGCATTTCCGGCTGCACCATGGCATCGGTAGTGAGGACCACCAGCATGGTGGCCAGGCCGGGGGCCAGCATGCCGGCGCCCTTGGCGATTCCCCCGATGCTGAATTCCTGGCCGTCCGCGTCGGTGCCGATGAAGAGGGCCGACTTGGGCACGCTGTCAGTGGTCATGATTGCGGTGCCGGCATCCGGTCCGCCATCAGTGCTGAGGGCCGCGGCGGCAGCCTCCACCCCCGGCAGGATCTTGTCCATGGGCAGCTGCTCGCCGATCAGGCCGGTGGAGCAGACGAAGACGTCCGTGGCGGAGATGCCCAGCACCTCGGCTACTTTTTCCGCTGTGCTGTGGGTGTTCTGGAAGCCGGTGGGTCCGGTGCAGGCATTGGCTCCGCCGGAGTTGAGGATGACGGCGTCCACGCGGCCGTCGGAGACCACCTGGCGGGACCAGTGCACGGGCGCTGCTGCGACGCGGTTGCTGGTGAAGACGGCGGCGGCGGCCTTGGAGGGTCCGTCGTTGACGACCAGGGCGAGGTCCGGGTTGCCCGACGCCTTGAGTCCGGCGGTAACGCCGGCTGCCCGGAATCCCTGGGGTGTGGTGATGGTCACGGGGCTACTCCCTGCAGGTTGAGGCCGGCGGTTTCAGGCAGGCCGAGTGCGATGTTCATGGACTGTACGGCGCCGCCGGCCGTGCCCTTGGTGAGATTGTCGATCACGCAGGTGACAATGACCCGTCCCGTGTGGGCATCGAAGGCCAGCTGCATGGCTGCATGGTTGGAGCCCTGGACCGACTTGGTTGTGGGCCACTGGCCCTCCGGCAACAGGTGGACGAAGGGCTCGTCTTCATATGCCTCGGCCCAGGCCAGGCGCAGTTGCGCCGCCGTGGTGCCGGCCTTGACCTTTGCGGTGGCGGTGGTGAGGATGCCGCGGCTCATCGGAGCCAGCGTGGGCGTGAAGGAGACCGTAACCTTTTCCCCCGCCGCGTTGGACAGGCCCTGCTCGATTTCCGGGGTGTGCCGGTGTCCGCCGCCCACTCCATAGGGGCTCATCGAGCCCATGACCTCGGAACCGATCAAGTTGACCTTGGCGGCCTTGCCCGCACCCGAGGTGCCGGACGCGGAAACAATGACGACGTCGTTGGGCTCCAGCACGTGGCCAGCGAACCCGGGAGCCAGCGCCAGGAGGGCTGAGGTTGGGTAGCATCCGGGAACGGCGATGCGGGTGGCGCCCTTGAGGGCTTCGCGCTGGCCGGGCAGCTCGGGAAGCCCGTAGGGCCAGGTTCCGGCGTGGGCGGAGCCGTAGAACTTTTCCCAGGCGGCCGGGTCCTCGAGGCGATGGTCTGCGCCGGCGTCGATCACCACCGTCCCCTTCGGCAGCCGGGCCGCGATCTCAGCAGAGGCCCCGTGCGGCAGCGCAAGGAAGACGACATCATGGCCGGAGAGGTTCTCCACCGTGGTGTCCTCAAGGAGGCGGCTGGCAAGTCCATGCAGGTGCGGCTGCAGCTCACCCAGGCGGGAACCTGCGTTGCTGTGGGCCGTGATGGCGCCGATGGTTACCCCGGGATGTCCGGCCAGGAGGCGCAGGACCTCTCCCCCGGCATAGCCGCTGGCTCCCGAAACCGCAACAGAAATAGTCATGCTCCGACTATACAGCAATAGTTATGCACTGGTATCGATAATTATGCATACGCTTTCCTGTGATGAGGACAGCAGTTGTCGGGCAGGCGTTCCCTGTCCCTAGGATGGTTTCGGCAGCCGGGGCCGGAGACGCCGGGCCCCGCGAAAGGAGAGCCATGACGCACGCAATCGTCGCACGGGAAGCAGGCGGACCGGAAGTCCTCGACTACATGGAAGTGGAGCCGCCCGTCCCAGGTCCCGGACAGTTGCTCTTCAAGGTCGGGGCGGCCGGCGTCAACTTCATCGATACCTATAAGCGCAGCGGCACCTACAAAGTGCCCTACCCCTTTACGCCCGGGTCGGAGGCAGCCGGCACGGTCGAAGCGGTGGGCGAAGGTGTTACCGGCTTTGCCGTGGGTGACCGGGTGGCCACAGCGGAAGGCATTGAGTGCTATGCGGACTACGCACTTGTGGATGAGGACGCAGCCCTTCCGGTCCCCAAAGGACTGGACATCTTCACTGCCGCAGCACTGCCCCTGCAGGGCGTCACTGCCCACTACCTCATGAATTCGACGTTCAAGGTGGAGCCGGGCCACAAGGTGCTGCTGCATGCGGGGGCCGGCGGCGTAGGGCTGCTGCTGATCCAGATGCTGAAGGCACGAGGGGCGGAAGTCCTGACCACTGTCTCCACCGACGAAAAGGAACAGTTGGCGCGCGACGCCGGCGCGGACCACGTGCTGCGTTACGACGGATTTGCGGAGCGGGTCAGGGACATCACCAGCGGGACCGGCGTGGACGTGGTGTACGACGGCGTGGGCAAGGACACCTTCGACGGTTCCTTGGCGTCTTTGCGGGTCCGCGGAATGCTGGTGCTGTTCGGTGCCGCCTCGGGCCCGGTTCCGCCCTTTGACCCGCAACGCCTCAACGCCGGGGGTTCCCTTTTCCTGACGCGCCCCACCATGGGCCACTACCTGCGGGATGCAGCGGAGCGGCGCTGGCGCTCTGACGAGATTTTTGCCGCCGCCGCGGACGGCAGCCTGAAGGTCCGGATCGGCGCCCGCTACCCCTTGAGCCAGGCCGGGCAGGCGCACCGCGACCTCGAGGGCCGGAAGACCACCGGGAAGGTCCTCCTGGTGCCCTGACACATGGTCAGGGGCCACACTGGCCGAACATTGGAAAGTCCCCGCAACCCATCAGGGTTGCGGGGACTTCCGCTTTGGAGGGGGTGCCGCTAGCGCTGGACGGCTCCGAAGCGCTCGGCCGCAAGTGCAACTGCGCTTTCGCGGGCTGCCGAGGCTTCGTCGGCGGTCAGCGTGCGATCGGCGGCCCGGAAACGGAGCCCGAAGGCCAGCGATTTCTTGCCTTCCTCGATACCCTTCCCTGCGTAGACGTCGAACAGCGCCACGTCTTCCAGCAGCTCACCGGCACCTTCGCGGAGTGCGGCGAGAACCGCGTCCGCCGGCACGTCGGCCGGGACCACGAGCGCCACGTCCTGGGTGGCCACCGGGAACGTCGAGATGTGGCGCGCCACAATCACGTCGGGTGCGGCCTCGAACAGCGCGTCGGCGTTGATCTCAACGGCAACCGAACGGGCGGGCATGTCCGAGGCTGCCAGCAGCTTGGGGTGCAGTTCGCCGGCGTACCCCACGGTCTCACCCGTCCGCAGTGCAAGCCTGGCGGTGCGGCCGGGATGGAATGCCTGGTGGCTGCCTTGGCTGACCACCAGGTCCACGCCGAGGACGTCGCCGGCAAGGCGGGCAACGTCCAGCGCATCGGCCCAGTCCCATACGCGGGGTGTGTGTGACGCGGCGGCCGGGGAATCGTGGCCGGTGAGGACAGCAGCCACGTGGAACGGCTGGTCCGGGACGCCGTCGAACAGGTCGTCCAGCACCTCATCGGAGGGCTTGACTCCCAGCGGCGGGATGGAGGCTGTGCCCACGCGTTCGCCGGGGAGGAACACCAGGCCCGATTCGAAGAGGGCCAGGTCCCGGAAGCCGCGCGAATGGTTCCGCTTGGCCACCTCGATCAGTCCGGGCAGGATGGACGTGCGCAGGTAGCCGTGCTCCTCGCTGATGGGGTTGGCGAGCTTGACGGCGGTCCGCTCCGCGCCCTGCTCCGCCACCCCAAAGGTGTCGTTGGCGGTCTTGGACACGAACGGGTACGCCAGGACCTCGGTGAGGCCGAAATCCGCCAAGGCCTGGATCAGGCGCCGGCGCTGCTGCTGGACCCTGGTGAGGCCGCGGCCGGGAGGGGCAACCGGAAGCGTGGCGGGGATCTTGTCGTAACCCACCAGCCGGGCGATCTCCTCGGTGAGGTCTTCCTTGGTCTCCAGGTCGCTGCGCCAGCTGGGCGGCGTAACGGTCCAGCCGCCGTCGTGCTTTACCACCACGGCGCCCAGGTCTTCAAGGGACGTGACGATCTGTTCCTCGGTGAAGTCGATGCCGATGCGTGCGGCAGCGAAGCCTGCGGGCAGATCGATCGTGATGGTTTCCGGAGCAGTTCCGACGTCGGTGCCGGCTTCGTCCGCCGTGCCGCCGGCCAGTTCCACCAGGAGGTCCACCACGCGCTGCGCCGCGATGCCGGCCACCTGCCAGTCCACGCCGCGTTCGAAGCGCTTGGATGCCTCGGACGGCAGCTTGTGACGGCGGCGTGAGCGCCCGATGGAGACCTCGTCGAAGTGCGCGGACTCTACGAGGATGTTGGACGTCGAGTCCCCCACCTCGGTTGCCGCGCCGCCCATGACGCCGGCGATGCCGATGGCACCGGAGTCGTCGGTGATGAGCAGGTCCTCGGCGTCAAGGGTGCGCTCCTTGCCGTCCAGCGTGGTGATCTTTTCGCCGGTGGAGGCGCGGCGCACCACAATGTCCCCGGACAGCTTGTCCAGGTCGTAGCAGTGCGTGGGCTGGCCCAGTTCCAGCATCACGTAGTTGGAAATGTCCACCGGCAACGAGATGGAGCGGATGCCTGCCAGCCGGAGCCGGGACACCATCCACTGCGGGGTGGGCTTCGTGGCGTCCACGCCACGAACGGTGCGTGCCACGAAACGGTCGCAGCCGGGCTTGCCGTAGATGGGGGCATCGTCATTGAGCTTGATGCCGTAGCCGCCGGAAAGCTCCGCCGGGGCCTGCACCCTGGATGCGGGATCCGTGAAGGAGGTTCCGGTGGCGTGCGCATATTCACGGGCCACACCGCGGATGGAGAAGGCGTAGCCGCGGTCCGGGGTGACGTTGATTTCCGCGGCCTGGTCGTAGAGGCCCAGCAGCTCCATGGCGTCGGTGCCCACTTCGGGGTCCAGTCCGATGCGGGACAGCACCAGGATGCCGTCGTGGTCCTCGCCGATACCCAACTCGCGGACGGAGGCGATCATCCCGGCCGAGAGGTGCCCATAGGTCTTGCGGGCCGCGATGTGGAAGTCGCCGGGCAGCACGGCACCCGGAAGGGTGACCACTACCTTGTCGCCCTCAACGAAGTTGTGGGCGCCGCAGACGATGCCCTGCACACCGGAGGGGTCAATGCCCTTGCCGGTGAGCGTCTGCTCCTGCCCCTCCGGGACCACACGGACCTGGCACCAGTTAATGGTCTTGCCGTTGCTCTGCGGTTCCTTGACAATGCTCAGGACCTGGCCCACCACGATGGGACCCTGCAGGGTATCCGTGGGGCGGTGGACCGCCTCCTCCTCGAAGCCGACCTTGACCAGCTCTGCCATGACGTCTTCGGCCGTTGCTTCGGCCCGTACTGCCGCGAATTCACGCAGCCAGGAAAGTGGGATACGCACTGTTAGATCTCCATCCCGAAGTGCTCGCTGAACCGTACATCGCCTTCGATCATGTCGCGCATGTCCCCCACCTCGTTGCGGAACATGAGGGTGCGCTCGATGCCCATGCCGAAGGCAAAACCTGAATAGACGTCGGGGTCGATGCCGGCGGCGCGCAGGACGTTGGGGTTGACCATGCCGCAGCCGCCCCACTCGATCCAGGCCGGCCCGCCCTTGGCACCCGGGTGGAAGATGTCCAGCTCGGCCGAAGGCTCGGTGAAGGGGAAGTAGTTGGGGCGCAGCCGGATCTGGGCTTCGTCGCCGAACATCTGCCGGGCGAAGTGTTCCAGGGTGCCGCGCAGGTCCGCCATGCTGAGGTTCTTGTCGATGGCCAGGCCTTCGAACTGGTGGAACACCGGGGTGTGGGTTGCGTCCAGCTCATCGGTACGGAACACCTTGCCGGGGCACAGCACGTAGATGGGCACCTCGCGCTCCAGCATGGAGCGTACCTGCACCGGGGAGGTGTGGGTACGCATCAGCAGGTGGGCTTCGGGCGGCTCCACGAAAAACGTGTCCTGCATTTCGCGCGCGGGGTGGTCCGGCTTGAAGTTCAGGGCGTCGAAGTTGAACCACTCGGATTCGACCTCCGGGCCTTCGGCGATTTCCCAGCCCATGCCTACGAAGATGTCCGCCACGCGGTCCTGCAGCGTGGAGAGCGGGTGGCGGGCTCCGGCACGGCGGCGGCGCGGAGCGGCGGTGACGTCCACGGTCTCCTCCACGAGGATCCGGGCGTCATTTTCGGCTTCCAGCACTTCCGCGCGCTCGGCGAGCGCCTTGTTGACCTTCCCGCGGGAGGCACCCATCAGCTTTCCGGCGAGCGCCTTCTGGTCCTTGGGCAGCCGGCCGATCTCACGGTTGGCAAGGCTGAGCGGAGACTTCTCGCCACTGTGGGCAAGGCGCACCGCCTTCAGCTCGTCAAGGGTGGCCGCACCGGCGATGGCGGTGATGGCCTGGTCTACAGCGGCGTTGATGGCGGCCTCATCCGTGGGGTTCGGGATGGCGGCGCCCGGCAAAGTTTCAGTCATCTACTGTTCTTAGCTACGAGTCGTGGCTGCCGGCGGGCGGGACAGCCGCACGCGGTTTCCCGCCCGGTGCCGTCCGTCGCTGGCAGGTCATGGATGAATGCTGTACATCAGGGGCATTCAATGACCAGGTCAGGGCTCGCCGGCAGGACCGGCGGCCACTGCCCTCCAGTCTAGTTGAACCCTCCGGCTACCATGGCCTCATGACTTCGCGGCAGCGCACGGGCTCCTTTGACGGCCCGACGACGGCCCAGCGGCTCAGGTGGGCAGCGAACCTCCTCAACGGGAGCACCCTGGCCGGGCTCGCCGTCGCGCTTGCCGCCCGGACACGCATCAGCTGCGGTCCCCGCGGCATGGTTATTGCCGCGGGTTACCGCTGGCGGTTGCCCTTCGCGCACGCCTACACCCTGGGCAACGTGGTCCTGTGCCGCAGCACAGTCGAGGAGCTGGTCTCCCATCCGACGCTCCTGGGCCATGAGGAACGGCACTGCAGCCAGTACGCGTGGTGCCTGGGACTGCCGTTTATCCCGCTGTACCTGGCAGCTGCCGCCTGGTCCGTGCTGCGCACCGGAAATCCGGGGACGGCGAACATCTTTGAACGACGGGCGGGGCTTGCCGCGGGCGGCTACCCCCTTACGGGAAGGCGGACGTGATGGGTCCGGACCCGCACGTACAGGTTGGAGCAGGAACGGTCACCGTGACGGGAACAGGGTCCGCCGAGGCGGCCCCGGACCTGGTGCTGGTTTCTGTGGGTGTGGAGTGCCGCGCCGGGTCGGTCCAGGAAGCGTATGCGGCAGCCGGCGAGGCCCTCGCTGCAGTGGGTTCGGTGCTCCGCGGCCGCGGCGTTGCCCCCGCCGAGCTCCGCACCGCAGGGCTGAGCGTCCGGGCCGACCTTGCCTGGCGGGACGGGGAAGGACACAAACTCGTGGGCTACGTGGCAGCCGGCAGCCTTCTGGTGAAGCTTCGCGACATGGGCAGCGCATCGGGCACGGTTTCGGAAGCCGTCCACGCGGCGGGGGACGCTGCCCGGCTCAACAGCCTGCAGCTGGTCCTGTCCGACGACTCCGCCATCCGGGCCGAGGCCCGGGACGCCGCGTGGGCGGACGCGCTCCGCATCGCCGGGCAGTACGCCGCCCTGGCCTCGGGCACCTTGGGACGGGTGTTGTCCGTGGCAGACCAGCGGCCGGTATCAGGGCCCGTACCGCTTGCCGGTCTGCAGCGGGCCTCCGCCACGGAGTCCGTGGCCCTTGAGCCCGGTGAGAACCGGGTGGAGGCTGCCGTGACCGTCACGTGGGAGCTGCAGCACTGACACTCCTCGGGCAGGGGTGAGGCGGAGGGCCCGCGTTGCAGCCTTGACTTCTATTCGAACATGTTTTCGAATGGAGGCATGAGATGGGAAGCGCAAGCACTGGTGCCCACACCCAACCCCGCAGGCGCGGCCGCTCCGGCACTGCTTCCGCTGGCGGGCCTGGTCCGCTCCGTCACCACGCCTGAGTTCGCCGGCATCACGTTCCACGAGGTCACTGCCAAATCGGTGCTCAACAGGGTGCCGGCGGGGTCCAAGATGCCCTTCGAATGGACCGTCAATCCCTATCGCGGCTGCAGCCACGCCTGCGTCTACTGCTTTGCCCGCAAGACCCACACGTACCTGGATTTCGACGCCGGCATGGACTTCGACAGCCAGGTGGTGGTCAAGGTGAACGCAGCGGAAGTCCTGCGCAAGGAGCTGAACAAGGCCTCCTGGACGCGCCAGCAAGTGGCGCTGGGCACCAACACCGATCCCTACCAGCGGGCCGAGGGCCGGTACCGGCTCATGCCGGGAATCATCACGGCGCTTGCCGAGTCCGGCACTCCCCTGTCCATCCTCACCAAGGGAACCCTCCTGGCGCGGGACATCCCGCTGCTCAAGAGCGCCGCCGCGCAGGTCCCGGTAGGGCTCGGCATTTCCCTGGCCATGACGAACGAAGCACTGTCCGAGGCGATCGAGCCCGGAACCCCCGGACCCAGGGCCCGGCTCCGGCTGGTGTCCCGGCTCCGCGAAGCGGGACTTCCGTGCGGTGTGATGGCCATGCCCATTCTGCCGTGGCTGTCCGACAGCGATGAGGCACTCGATGCGCTGTTCGGCTCGCTGGCGGCGGCGGGCGCCACCGGAGTCACCGCGGGCGCCCTGTACCTGAAGCCAGGCACCAAGGAGTGGTTCATGAAGTGGATCGCGGCCAACCACCCCGAACTGGCGGGCCGCTACCGGCGGCTGTACGGCACCGGCTCCTACGCGTCCAAGGAATACCGGACGTGGCTCGCCGGCAGGGTCCGGTACTTCAAGGCGCGCCACGGCTTTTCGCATTCGTCAGGCTTCAGCCACCGCGACCTGGACAAGCCGGATTTGGACGATCCACGCGTCGAAGAGGCGCAGTACCCGGCAGGCAGCATCCCCGCTGCCGTTCCGGGTGGCTCCACTGCCGTGCCTTCGGTGTCGCGGTCCGGAGTGCAGGACTCCCTGTTCTGACTTTTTGCGTGTCAGTCGCAGGGCTCAGTCCCGGGGCCGGCCTTTGGGGCTCAGTCCTGTCCGGTCAGTCCTGGGTGAGGGGCTCCTCTACCGGCAACGCCACAGAGTCCAGGAGGGCGCTGACAATCGGATAATCCGCCGGGATCCAGGGCAGGCCAAGGACGGCCTCCCGATTTCGCAGGTCCACCCAGCGCAGTTCGTCATGGTCTTCAAGGGGCATGGCCTCGCCGCTGGTCACTTCGGCGAACCAGACCCGCATGCTGGCGCGTTCATTGAGGGGCCAGCCCTGAGGTTCTTCCGCGGGCAGCTCCGGCCCCAGGCGGACATCGATGCCCAGTTCCTCGGCCAGTTCGCGCACCAGCGCTGATTCGGGTTCCTCGCCGGGCTCCACCTTGCCGCCTGGAAACTCCCACAACCCGGCCAGATGCTCCGGCGCGCTCCGCCGCGCCACCAGCAGTGCCGCCGGCCGGGCCAGGTTGTCCACCACGGCTCCGCCCACTACCTGTATCAGTCCAGTCACCGGCTCATTCTATGGGCCACAATGGGAATGTCCGGAACAGCATCCGGCAGCCCGTCGACGCAACAGGAATAGCTCCTGCCCGCGCGGGGTTTGCCACATTGTCCGGATCTTACTGCCCCATTGCCGTGGCACCGTCCATTCCATGTTCCACCTTCGAAAAGCAGGCATATGAGCAGCGTTCTTTCCCCGTCCACGGCAGCCCGCACCAAGGCCCCCAATATCGGAATGGCCATCTTTGCGCTGGCCATGGGCGGCGTGGGCATCGGCGTCACCGAGTTCACCATGATGGGCCTGCTGAAGGAAGTGGAACAGGGCCTGGGGATCAGCACGCCCGAGGCCGGCCACCTTATCTCCGCGTATGCGCTGGGAGTGGTGGTCGGCGCTCCCCTACTGGCCGCCGTCGGTGCCAAGCTCCCCCGCAAGAAACTGGCGCTGGGGCTCCTGCTGTTCTTCATTGTGGCCAACCTGAGTTCCTTCATCGCCCCGGACTACGGGTCGATGCTCGTGTCCCGCTTTGCCGCCGGCCTCCCGCACGGGGCCTTCTTTGGCGTTGCTGCCGTCATAGCCGCCTCCCTGGTCCCGGCCAGTCGGCGGGGCTGGGCCATCTCGATGGTCATGGCCGGGCTCAGCGTCTCCAACGTGGTGGGAGTACCGTTTGCCACGTGGTTGGGCCAGACCTTCGGATGGCGGCTGCTGTTTGTCCTGGTGGGCGCAATCGGGCTGCTGGCGTTGGCCATGGTGTGGAAGTTCGTGCCCTTCCAGGCCGCCCACCCCGACGCGAGCATCCGGCGTGAACTTGGTGCCCTCAAGCGGCTGCAGGTGTGGCTGGCACTCCTGGTGGGCATCGTGGGCTTCGGCGGCTTCTTCGCCACCTATACCTACATCGCCCACACCATGACCGCGGTGGCCGGCATCCCGTCCGCACTGATCCCCCTGGTGGTGGCGCTGTACGGGCTGGGCATGGTGGCCGGGAACATCGTGGGCGGCCGACTGGCCGACAAGTCCGTCATGGGCACCCTGTACCGGGTCCTCCCGGGCGTTGCCGTGGCCCTTGTGGTCTACGCTGTGGCCGCGCATTGGCCGTGGAGCGCCATGGTCATGGTGTTCGTGGTGGGCGCCTCCGGCTCCATGCTTATTCCCGCCCTCCAGACCCGGCTGCTGGACGCCTCGCCGGACGCGCCGTCACTGGCATCCTCGCTGAACCATGCCGCGCTGAACGTCGCCAATGCCTTGGGAGCGTTCCTCGGCGGCCTGGTCATTGCCCTCGGCTGGGGCTTCACCGCCCCGGCACTCGTCGGCGCCGTCCTGGCGCTCCTCGGTTTCGGCGTGGCCCTCTTCAGCGGCCTGATGGAACGCAAACGGCCGCTCGCTGCGTAGGCTGCGACGGGCAGGCCCTTCGCTGCATGGCCTGCCGCCAAGGGGCCTAACGATGCTGCAACGCCGCCCCCGGGGCTACTGACTTTAGGGGGGGCTTATGTTAGCTTGAGCCTCATCGGGACTATTAATCCCGGTCATAATGAGGAGGAGACATGGGTTTTCTTGCTTGGATTATTTTGGGCCTGATTGTTGGGGCCATCGTTAAAGCCGTGATGCCCGGACGGGTTGGCGGCGGCTGGGTGACCAGCCTCATCCTGGGTGTCGTCGGGGCCATTGTTGGCGGCTGGATTGGCAGCCTGCTGTTCAACAAGGGCGATCTTGCCTTCTTCGACCTCGGCACCTGGATTCTCGCTATCGTCGGTGGCCTGGTTGTCGCCGGCATCTACGGAGCAGTCACCGGACGCGGAAAAGCCAGCCGCGCACCCTGATCGCTCTGTCAATCAATAACCGACGGGCCCCGGAATTCCGGGGCCTTTCTTTGTGCCCCGCATTGCCGCCGTCGTTCCTTTCTTATGCCCCGATCCTTCTTTTTGCCGTCCTGCCGCCGAGTGCCTTACCCCACCTCTCCGGTGTACGCCGCAGCTTCAACCCTGCGCTGGGACCGGGCACTGGCGTAGAGGCACACCGTAGCCGCGGTCCCAAGGTTGAGGCTTTCGGCGGCACCGTACACGGGGACAGCTACACGGTGGTCCGCCAGCGCCAACTCCTCGTCGGAGAGTCCTTGGGCTTCGTTACCGAAGAACCAGGCAGTCGGTTCAGCGAGGTCGTAAGCGGACCCGGGGCCAGTTCCGGTGAGCCTTCGCCGGGCGCTCTCGTCCTGCAGTACGTCCAGGTCCAGCTGTCCGTATCCGTCAGCGGCGAGGACGCCGATGCCACGGGCCTTGCATGCCGCAGCCAGTTCCGCAGGGTCCGCGGCCAGGACGACCGGAAGGTGGAACAACGAGCCGGCGGTGGACCGGACCGCTTTGGGGTTGTAGATATCCACGCTGGAGGCGGTGAAGACCACCGCGTCTGCGCCGGCCGAGTCCGCCGCGCGCAGTACAGTTCCGGCGTTGCCCGGGTCCCTGACCTGGCACAGGACGGCAATCAGGCGGGGGCCGGCATCCAGCACATCCGCCAGGGACACATCAACGAAGCGGCAGACGGCGACGATCCCCTGCGGATTGACCGTGTCTGCCATGGCGGCCAGGACGTCGTCGGTTGCCAGCCTTGCCGTGGTGCCATGGGCGAGCTCTTCGAACTCGGGATAACGGTCAAGGCAGCTTTCGCTGGCAAAAACTTCCGTGACCACGCCGGGAGCACCTGCTGCAAGGCGCTGCTGGTGGAGCTTGAGTGCCTCCCGGACGGCTTGCGGCCCTTCGGCCAGGAACTGGCCGCGCTTTAAACGGGCCGGGCGCCCTGCAAGTTTTGCCACGTCCCTGACCCGATCGGCTCGGG
Source organism: Arthrobacter sp. E44 (assembly GCF_041877125.1). Lineage (NCBI taxonomy): Bacteria > Bacillati > Actinomycetota > Actinomycetes > Micrococcales > Micrococcaceae > Arthrobacter > Arthrobacter sp. E44. The sequence continues at coordinate 183,232 of NZ_JBHDJA010000004.1, read as the reverse complement.
GGTTGGACAGTGGAAGATCTTGCGGGCGCCCGGTTTCGTTCATACAAGAACTGTAGTAGCTGCTGCCACCTGTTCCTGAATGGGCCCCTCAAAGGAGGGGCGGCAGCACTGGCTAGGCTGCGGCAACCTTCTTGGCGGAGGTGTCTGCCGGCAGGGAGTCCTTGGCCACCTGGACCAGTGCGGCGAAGGCGTTGGCGTCGGAGACGGCAAGCTCGGCCAGCATACGGCGGTCAACCTCGACCTCGGCGGCCTTCAGGCCCTGGATGAGGCGGTTGTAGGTGAGGCCGTTGGCGCGGGAAGCAGCGTTGATGCGCTGGATCCACAGGCGGCGGAAGTCACCCTTCTTCTTCTTGCGGTCGCCGTAGCTGTACACAAACGAGTGCAGCAGCTGCTCTTTGGCCTTGCGGTACAGGCGCGAACGCTGTCCGCGGTAACCCTTTGCCCGTTCAAGGACAACCCGGCGCTTCTTGTGGGCGTTAACCGCCCTCTTCACACGTGCCACGTGCGTACTCCTTCGAAAATCTGATCCCAAGCATCTGTTGCCGGAAATCCGGCGGCGGCCTGAGAAGGCTGTTTGGCAGGTGACCGGCCACCAGGGGGCGGCCCGTCAATAAAACTTGGGAACTAGATGCCGAGCATCTTCCGGATGACCTTGGCATCGCCCTTGAAGACGATCTTGTCGCCGGCAAGGCGACGGGTCAGGCGGGAGGACTTGTGCTCCAGGTAGTGGCGGCGGTTGGCCTGCTGGCGGCGCAGCTTGCCGCTGCCGGTCAGCTTGAAGCGCTTCTTGGCACCACTGTGGGTCTTCATCTTCGGCATGGGAACCGATCTCCTTACGTTTCTGCTGGCCCGGAGGCCGCAGTTCTATCGCGCAGCCGCCCCTGCGGGCAGCATGCTGGTTGCTGACTGCCGGAGGGCGTACCCCCGGCAGCTGTGAACTAGTTGGTCTTCTTGCCGGCCGGCTTCGGCACTGCCTTGGGGGCAGGGCGCGCAGCAGGCTTGGGCGCGGCAGGCCTGGCCACCGGCTTCGGCGGAGCAGGCACAGCAGCAGGCTTGGGCGCCGCCGGGGCAGCAGCTTCCGGGCTGGCAGCCGCTGCAGGCTTCGGCGCCGGAGCGGCCTTCGGCGCAGCCGCTTTGGGAGCTTCCTGCTTCGGCGCGGCCTTCGGAGCGGCAGCCTTGGGAGCTTCCTGCTTCGGAGCGGCAGCCTTAGGAGCTTCCTGCTTCGGAGCGGCAGCCTTGGGAGCTTCCTGCTTCGGAGCGGCAGCCTTAGGAGCTTCCTGCTCCGGAGCGGCAGCCTCGGGCTCGGTGGACACAGTGAAGCCTTCCGGCAGGAGGTCCGCCAGTGACTGGGTCATGGGGGCCTGGTCCTCGCCGGAGGTGTCAACGCGTCCGGAAGCCTTGGCTTCGTTCTGTGCCTTGGCTTCGGCGCGCTGCGTGGCCCGCCGTGCTTCAGCCTTAGCCTCGGCCTTGTTCTTCAGCGGGCCAACCACCATGACCATGTTGCGGCCGTCGATACGGGGGCTGGACTCCACCACGCCAACTTCGGCGACGTCGTCTGCGAAGCGCTGGAGCAGGCGAATGCCCATCTCCGGACGCTGCTGCTCACGGCCGCGGAACTGGATCATGGCCTTGACCTTGTCCCCGGCACCGAGGAAGCGAAGGGCGTGCCCGCGCTTGGTCTCGTAGTCGTGGGTGTCGATCTTCAGGCGGAAGCGGATTTCCTTCAGAACGGTGTTCGTCTGGTTCTTCCGGGCCTCACGTGCCTTGACCGCGGCCTCGTACTTGTACTTGCCGAAGTCCATCAGCTTGCACACCGGAGGCTTCGCCTGAGGTGCAACTTCAACGAGATCAAGGTCGGATTCGGCAGCCAGGCGCAGGGCATCCTCAATACGGACGATTCCTACCTGTTCACCTGCAGGTCCGACCAGCCGCACCTCGGGGACGCGGATACGCTCATTGATTCTTGGCTCGCTAATGTTAAAGCTCCTGTGTTTGTTGTTGTTTCCGGCAAATAGAGAAGGCCCCCAATTGCCGGAGCAATCGAAGGCCTCAAAGAGGTTGGCTAAGCAACCCCGTGAAGGGGCCGCACATGCACAGTCCCGGCAAATGCCGGCCCATGCCCAACCAGGTACCCGGCAACCTTGCGTCCCCTGCACGTTCCAATGGAACGCCTGGGACAGCGGCTGACGCGGGTGGGAGAGAACTCCGCTTGCAAACTGCATGCCATTCTACAGAAAAAATTCCCGCCAACGCCCGAAAACGCTGTGGGAACCTGATTGTTTGGGACAATCCCTGAAATAACGACATCCAGTCGGTCTGTGTCAAGCTTACCAGTATGAGCACCTCAGACAGTAATTCGTACGTCTTCGAGCCCGGCGACGCAGGCGCAGACGTTTCCCAACAGATCCGGGACATCTCGGAAGTTCCCGCCATCGAGGTCATCACCACGGCCGCAGTTCACCTGATGAGCGCCGCCGCGGTAAAGCTTGGCCTGGCCGAGGAAGACAACGCAGCCGAGTTGAAGGACCTGGACGAGGCCCGGAAGTTGATCACGGCACTGGCCGGCCTGGTCACCGCCGCCGCCCCCGAAATCGGCTCCCAGCACGCCGGTCCCTTGCGCGACGGCCTGCGTTCCCTCCAGCTGGCCTTCCGCGAAGAGTCGCTGATTCCGGACGCTCCGGGCAAGGGCCCCGGTGAAAAGTACACCGGGGCAGTGAACTAAGGAAGAACTCCCCCAAGCAACGCCCGACGGCGGGACGGCCTCTTGAAGGTCGTCCCGCCGTCGCGCTTTAACACCACCCATTGCTCCGTAACTGCCGTTTGGAGGGGCCAAAAGGACAACTGCGCAGCATTCGATAAAAGGGCACTGCTCAGGCAACAGCCCTGCGACGGCGCTGTTGGAGCGCCAGGCCCACCAGGCACAGCACCACGCCCGCGGCGCCGACGGACACGAAACCCCCGGAAGGCCCCATGGCATCGATGAAAACTCCGGCCAGCGGGGAACCCAGGGCAACGCCGGCGGTCAGGGCCGATCCGTACCAGCCCATGGCCTCCCCGCGCCGCTCCTCCGACACCAGGTCCGCCACCTTTTCGGAGGCTGCGGAGAGCACGGGGGCGCACAGCAGGCCCGGCAGGACGGAGACGAAGGCCAGCGTCCAGGTGTCGTGCGCGAAAGCCATGGGCAGGGTCAGGGCGGCCATGCCCAGCAGCAGGAAGATCGGCGGGATGGGCCGGTGCATGGCGCCGTAAATCAAGCCGCCCACCACCGAAGCGGCGCACCAGAAGACGAACACGATGCCGATTTCACGTTGGTGTCCGCCGATTTCCAGCGCTGCGACGATGCCGACGTCGGTGCCGCTGAGGACCATTCCGGCGCCGGCGGCCACGGCGAAGAGTGCCGCGACCGTGGCTGTGAACCATGAGAAGCCGCCCGCCAGCCTTCTCCTCAGGCCCTGTGCGGCGCTGGTGGCAGCTCCGGCGGGGGCCAGCTCCGCGGCGGCTTCCTGTACATGGGCCGGAGCCGTGGACACGACCGCTACTTCGGCGGCGTGCTGCTCATCCTCCGCGCATTCGACTGTCAGTCCCTGGCTGCGGGTGGGCGGGTTGAACCACATGAGGAACAGCCCGGCAAGGGACGTCGCCACGCCCACGACCGTGAGGCCGGCAGTGGTGAAGCCGCTGGTAGCTACAACCGCACCGGCGGCCGGGCCGATCATGAACACCATTTCGGTGGTGATGGCATCGAGGGCGAAGGCGGTGCGGCGCTGGTCGCCCTCGGCCAGGACACCAAGGGACTGCCGGACCACGCTGAAGATGGGCAGCGTGAGCAGGCCGCCCACGAAGACCAGCGGAAGGAGCCATTGGTAGGACACATGCGGCACCACAGCCCAGATCACGGTTTCTGAGATCACCGACGGGATGAGCGCCGTGCGCAGCCCCACCGTGTCCACACGCCGCCCACGCCAGGGCGCTCCGAGGGCGATGCCGATGGTCATGACCGCCGCGGCAGCGCCGGCCGCGGCATAGCCTTGGCCCAGGGTAAGGACGATGTGCAGGGTGAGCAGGACGCCGGCGGCCGAGTGCGGGATCCGGGCAACCATGCCCACCAGCAGCAGCCGGCGGATAGGCCGGATGGCGAGCAACTCCCGGTAGAGAGCAAAATTCACGAATGCGGTCCTTCAGGGTGCGCCGCAATCCCCGGGGGGATCCCCCATCCGGCTGGCGGCTAGTCGGAAGCGCGCCTTAGTTTGATCTCAAGCGAATCGACGCGCTCCCCAAACAATACATTCCGCGACCACTCCGCCTGCAGGCCGGCTACCAGTTGCTGGACACCGGCGGCGTCCAGGCCGTCCTCGAGGTACAGCACCACCTGCAGTTCCGGCCCCGTACCGCCACCCGGGAGTACTGATCCGTCGGCCGCCCTTGCGGCCACTCCCCCGCCGGGCAGGAGCTCGAGCCGGCGAATGGCGGCAAAGCCGGAGGCCGCGCGGCCCATTTCGGCTGCGAGCTCCTCGTCGCTGTAGGAGGGGATCCAGTCATGCTGCTTGGCGAGGGCCCAAACGCCGGGCCTGCGCACCACGAACGTCACGTCGGCGCCCGGGTCCAGGACCAGGAGTTCGGCTCCTTCCGCGACTGCCGAGAGCGCCGCCCGGGCGGCGTAGACGGCTACCGGCCTGGCCTCCGGATGCCATGCCGACAGCGCGGCGGCCGAGGTGAATGCCGGCAGCGCGGTCCTCCCGTCAGCTGCCTTGAGCGTCACCAGGGCCATGTCCGCCTGCTTGTCGGCGTGCAGGCCGTGAGCGGTCTCTTGCTCCTCAGCCAACTGCGCCACGATCGGGATGAAGACCCGCGCAGTTGCCAGCGAGGAAACGACTGCTTCTTCACCGCCCCGTCCCTCACGGAGCGCCGCGACCGCGGCGACGTAGCCGGCGTCGGCCGTGCCGTCGTCGTCCTCGAAGTTATGGATTTTGGCGTCGTCGCCGGCGAGGCTCCGCCCCGCCCACGGCTGGCCCGCAGAATCCGTGGCGCCGCCGGCACCGGCCAGCGCTGCGGCAATATGTCCGGGCAGCCGGCGGACTGCAGGGCGTTCCGGTTCCTCGACGTTGGACATGGCTTAAGTGCGCCCCGGACCTAGCGCCGGCCGGCGACGTCGAGGGCCTCCGGAAGCGTGAAGGCTCCCGAGTACAGGGCCTTGCCCACGATGGCGCCTTCCACGCCCAGGGGGACCAGCGAGCGGAGGACCCTGAGGTCGTCCAGGCTGGAGATTCCGCCGGAGGCCACCACCGGCTTTCCGGTCTTCTCCACCATCTGGCGCAGGAGTTCCACGTTCGGTCCCTGCAGCGTGCCGTCCTTGGTCACGTCGGTCACCACGTACCGGGCGCAGCCGGCCTCTTCGAGGCGGCCCAGGACGTCCCACAGGTCCCCGCCTTCCTTGGTCCAGCCGCGGCCCGCAAGGGTCGTGCCGCGGACATCGAGCCCCACGGCAATTCTGTCGCCGAAGCGCTCGATGGCCCGGGCGGTCCACTCGGGGTTCTCCAGTGCTGCGGTGCCAAGGTTGACCCGGGCGACCCCCAGGTCAAGGGCTGCTTCGAGCGTCTCGTCGTCACGGAGGCCGCCGGAGAGCTCCACCTTGATGTCCAGCCGGCCCACCACCTCGCGGAGCAGGTCGGCGTTGGATCCGCGCCCGAAAGCGGCATCCAGGTCCACCAGGTGGACCCACTCGGCACCCTGCTGCTGCCAGTTGAGTGCCGCTTCAAGGGGGGTGCCGTAGCTGGTCTCGCTCCCGGCCTCGCCCTGGACCAGCCGCACGGCCTGGCCGTTGACGACGTCGACGGCGGGCAGCAGTTCAAGTACCGGCAGGTCATGTGCGGTGGTCATACTCATCCTCGGTGTTGGTTCTCGGGCTCAGGGCGATTGGCTGGAAATTGGGCGGGCTTGGGGCGTGCCGTTGCTGATGTGCCGGGCGGACTCCCCAGGGCGGCCCACCCTCCGGTGGGTACTCAGCTGGCCGGCAGTGTGAGCAGGTAGGCGGCGAGCAGCGCCATGGCGGCCAGGACATAGAACGCCACCTGGGTCCACAGCGGCTTGCGCTGCTGCCGGAAGGAGATGCCGCCACCGATCAGGATGCCGGCGAGCCCCATCAGTAGTACGGACCACATCTATGCGCCGCTGCCGGGGTCGGCTGATGCTGCTCCGGAACTGGATTCGTCATTGGCTGGTTTGCGCAGGCCTTCCACCCAGTTACGCAGCAGACGCGCACCGGCGTCTCCTGATTTTTCGGGGTGGAACTGGGTGGCGCAGAGCGGGCCGTTTTCCACGGCCGCAATGAAGGGAGCGCCGTGCTCGGACCAGGTGACCATCGGCGGAGCCATCCGGGGCTGGATCACGTCGAAGTTCCATTCCTGCACGCCGTAGGAGTGCACGAAGTAGAAGCGCTCGTTTTCGACGCCGGCAAAGAGCTTGGAGCCTTCGGGGACCTGGACGGTGTTCCAGCCCATGTGGGGGACGACTTCCGCGGGAAGGGCCTCCACCTTTCCGGGCCACTCACCGATGCCTTCGGCTTCGGTGCCGTGCTCCACGCCGGCCTCGAACAGGACTTGGAGGCCTACGCAAATGCCCAGCACCGGGCGGCCGCCGGCAACGCGCCTGCCGATGAGCCGGATGCCGTCCACGGCCTTGAGTTCGCGCATCACCGTCTCGAAAGCGCCGACGCCGGGCACCACCAGTCCGTCCGCGTTCAGCACGTCCTCCGGCTTGGAACTCAGGATCACTTCCGCGCCGGCACGTTCCAGTGCGCGGACCGCTGACCGAACGTTCCCGGAACCGTAGTCCAGAACCGTGACAGTTGGCTTGCCCTCGGGTGAAGGCAGCTTGCGTGAGGCGGAGGGGTCGATGATGGCCCCGTCCTTGAGGACCTGGCCGCTCACAGTGCGCCCTTGGTGGACGGGATGCCCTCGACGCGGGGATCCCGTTCGACGGCGGCGCGCAGGGCACGGGCGAAGGCTTTGAACTGCGCCTCGACGATGTGGTGCGGGTCCCGGCCGGCCAATACGGTCATGTGCAGGCAGATGCCGGCGTGCAGCGTGATGGCTTCGAAGACGTGGCGGGTCAGGGAGCCAGTGAAGTGGCCGCCGATCAGGTGGTACTCCTGGCCTGCCGGCTCGCCGCCGTGCACCAGGTAGGGGCGGCCGGAGACATCCACTACCGCGTTGGCAAGCGCTTCATCAAGCGGCACAGTGGCCTCACCGAAACGTCGGATTCCCGCCTTGTTGCCCAGGGCAGTGCGCAGGACCTCGCCGAAGGTGATGGCAACGTCCTCCACGGTGTGGTGGACGTCGATGTGGGTGTCGCCGGTGGCCTTGACCGTCATGTCGATCAGGGAGTGCTTGCACAGGGCAGTCAGCATGTGGTCGTAAAACGGCACCGAGGTATCGATATCCGACACTCCGGTTCCGTCGAGGTTGATCTCCACGAGGACGGAGGACTCGCTGGTGGCACGCTCCATGCGGGCGGTCCTGGCCGCAGCCGTATTCAATCCGGTTGGACTCATGGTGAAAGGATCCTTTGTGGGAGAAGAAGTGGTTCAAGGCGCCGGCGCCGCACTATAAGTCTAGGCGGGAAGCGCGGCCTGGCCCGCAAGGATGCGTTCCAGGGACGTGAGGAAGGCTGTGGTTTCCGCCTCAGTGCCCGCAGTAACCCGAAGGTGGCCGGGGATGCCGACGTCACGGATCAGCACACCGGCGTCCAGCAGTTCCTGCCAGACCTGGTGGGGGTTTTCCAGGCCGCCGAAGAACACGTAATTGGAGTCGGAGGCCGCGGGCGTCAGGCCCATCCGTGTCAGTTCCGCCACGATCCGGTCCCGCTGGGCCTTGATGTCCTGGACGTCCGCCATAAGGGCCTCGCGGTGTTCGAGGGCGGCAAGCGCAGTGGCCTGGGTGATGGCCGAGAGGTGGTACGGAAGGCGCACCAACCGCAGGGCGTCGGTGACCTCCGGCGCGGCGGCCATGTAACCAAGCCGGGCGCCGGCCAGGGCAAATGCCTTGCTCATGGTGCGGGACACGATCAGCCGCTCCCGGCCGGGAAGCAGGGTCAGCGCGCTGGGGGTTCCGTCGTGCGCGAACTCGTGGTAAGCCTCGTCCACGATCACGATCGCCTGGCTGTCCTCCCCGGCCTCGTAGACAGCCTCCACGACATCCAGACCGAGCCCGGTTCCCGTGGGATTGTTGGGCGAGCAGAGGAACACGATGTTCGGCTGCAGTTCCTTGACCTGCCGTGCGGCCGACTCTGCGCTCAGGTCGTAGCCCTCGGAGCGCTCCCCGGTGATGTACTGCGTGTCGGTCCCGCTGGCCAGCAGGGGGTACATGGAGTACGTGGGTGGAAAGCCCAGGGCGGTGCGGCCCGGGCCTCCGAAAGCCTGGAGGATCTGCTGCAGGACCTCATTGGAGCCATTGGCTGCCCATACGTTGTTTTCGTCAAGCCCATGCCCGAGGTACTCCGCCAAGGCTTTCCGGAGTGCAGTGAACTCCCGGTCAGGGTAGCGGTTCAGGCCTGCGGCAGCCTCCGTGACTGCGGCGGAAATGGCGGCGCGCACATCGGCGGGGACGCCATGGGTGTTCTCATTGACGTTCAGGAGAATGGGGACGTCCAGTTGGGGCGCCCCATAAGGGGTGAGCCCGCGAAGGTTGCTGCGGAGGGGAAGCCGGTTCAGACGCTCTAGCTGGTCGTTCACCTGAACAGTTTAGTTGCCGCAGCAACGACCGGAAAATGTGACGGTTCCTGTTCGCCCTCAGCGTGCCACATCCCGCTTCTCCGGCGCCATGCCTGGAGTGGACAGCGGGCTTCAGTGTGTTGGGACAAACAGTTGCTGCCCGGGCAGGACTGAGCCGGCGCTGAGGTTGTTGAGCTGGACGATGTCTGCCACCACGTCCCGGGCGTCCCGGTTCGGATCAACAGCTCCGGCGATGGTCCACAGTGACTGGCCCGGCTGCACGGTAACCGTGACAGTCGGTGTCACCGCCAAATCCGCGGCGGAGTCTGAGGCCTTGGCGGGCGAGTTGAAGAACCCCGACAGCGACAGCAGGAAAACAGCGACGAGTACCAGCGGAACGCCGATCAGGACGATCCGCCCCCGCCGGGTAAGCCGCAGGGGCGCGGACGACGGTGAAACGTGGTGACGATATGAAGCTGACATGAACTGAGCCCTCCTGGACCTGCCGTGCTGCCCGGGTGTTCCCCCGAGGCCGCCCCGACCATCAGACGACGGTCCGGAACTTCCTCCGGCCACGTTTTCGAATAGGGCGTGCGCTGGTTAGAACACATGTTCGAACTTTGCTTGTTAAGTTTTAGCACCTATCAACGAACAATGTCGAGACTCGCTAGAACAAATGTTTGAAAAAGCAATGTGGCTGGCCTAGCTTTGAAACCAAAGAACAACCACCCCTGAAGTTGAACAGCAGGGTCTGACAATGACAGTGGGAGTCCTTCCGGCGGTGCGTGCAAGCCAGCACCGGGGCGGAAGATCCGGCGGCAAGCGAAAGGCATTGGCGAATATGGCAGCAGCAGCCGCCGGGGGCAGGACCGCCCCGCAAACCAAGAGGACCGCCAAAGGCTTGACGCCCCGGCAAAAGAAAATCCTCGAAACCATACAGCGCTCCGTCAATGAGAACGGGTACCCGCCCTCCATGCGCGAGATCGGCGACACCGTCGGACTGGCAAGCCTGTCCAGCGTGACCCACCAGCTCTCCCAGCTGGAAAAACTCGGTTACCTGCGTCGCGATCCCAAGCGGCCCCGCGCCATGGAAGTGCTGATGCCCCTCACGCTGGACGGGGGTACCCGCAAGGCCGCAGGCGACTCCCCTGCGACGCAACCCGCCGGCGGAGGCGCCTCAGTGACCGAGCTGCCCACCGCGCTCGATACCGCAATGGTTCCCCTGGTGGGCCGGATCGCTGCAGGCGGTCCCATCCTCGCGGAGCAGCTTGTTGAGGATGTCATGCCGCTCCCCCGCCAGTTGGTGGGCCAGGGCGAACTCTTCATGCTGCGGGTGGCCGGCGACTCCATGGTGGACGCCGCCATTTGTGACGGTGACTGGGTGGTGGTCCGGCGCCAGGCTGACGCAGCCAACGGGGACATCGTTGCTGCGCTGCTCGACGACGAAGCGACCGTCAAGACCTTCCGCCAGCGCGACGGCCATACCTGGCTGCTCCCCCAGAACACGCAGTACGAACCCATCCTGGGCGACCATGCCACCATCATGGGCAAAGTCGTCTCGGTCCTGCGTTCGCTCTAGCGCGCTCCCTCCCGTCACAAGCACCGGCCCGCGCTGCAGGAATCCGTCCGGGCCGTCCTGGGCCCGGCGGAGGCACTCCAGGGGCGCGCTGTGCCCCTGGAGCTCCGCGGTGCGTCGTCAGGAGGCTACCGGACTGCGTCCGCCCCCAGCCTGGTGAGGGCTGCCAGCGCCTTGCTGCGGTCCGTGGTGGCCCAAAACGGCGGCAGGGCAGCCCGCAGGAACCCGGCGTAGCGCTCGGTTGCCAACCGGGAGTCCAGCACGGCCACAACGCCCTTATCCCCGGTTGACCTGATCAACCGCCCGGCGCCCTGGGCCAGGCGGATGGCCGCGTGGGTGGCTGATACGGACATGAAGCCGTTGCCGCCGGCCTGTGCCACGGCCCGGGAACGCGCCGTCATCAGTGGATCGTCCGGCCGCGGGAACGGAATACGGTCAATCACCACCAGCCGGCAGGAGCCGCCCGGCACGTCGACTCCCTGCCACAGGGACATGGTTCCGAAAAGGCAGGTGTCCGGCTCATCGGCGAACTGTTTGACCAGGGCGGTCATGGTCGACTCCCCTTGGCACAGGACGGTCACGTCCAGTTTGGGCCGCAGGGCGTCTGCGGCCTCCTCGGCAGCCCGGCGTGAGGAAAACAGGCAAAGGGCTCCCCCGCCGGACGCCTTAATCAGGGCTTCCAGTTCCTCCAGAGCCTCCGGAGACACCCCGCGGCCGGGCTTGGGCAGGTGCCCGGCCACATAGAGGATGCCCTGCTTGGGGTAGTCGAAGGGCGAGCCGACGTCCACGCCGGTCCAGCTGGGGGCGCCGTCGCCAAGAAGGCCCAGTCCTCCTGCAGCAGGTTCAAAAGCGGAACCGATGGCCAGGGTGGCGGAAGTCAGCACGACGGTGTGGTCGGCAAAGAGCCCTTCCCGCAGCCGCCCGGCGACGGACAATGGGGCGATGTTGATCAGCACCGGCGCAGTCTCGTCCGGCGGCGAGTAGCCCTGGCCGGGGTCAAAGGTGCTGGCGCGGGAGAACCACACGACTTCCCGGTTTTCCCTGGCGGCGACCAGACGCTCGCACAGTTCCAGGATGAGCATGAGGCGGGACCTGGCCAGCTGCCGGCCGCCGTCGGCAGTGGTGTTGCTGTCCCCTTTGGAATCGGACAGTGCAGCCCGGCAGGCCTCACGGAGCTGGTCCACGCAGTCCAGCTGTTCATCGTTCAGGCCGTTGGGAAGCAGGCCGCTGGGTGCGCCGGCGAGGGCCAGCTCAAGGTTGGCCGCTGCGGCATTGAGGGCATCAACGGTGATGGCGGTGTGTTTCCGGGCACCGGCAGCGGCGGCGTGGACCATCGCGACGGACAGCTGGCCGGACACTGCTCCGGTGACCCGGTCCTGGAGTTCGTGCGCTTCGTCCACCACCACGACGTCGTACTCGGGCAGGACGGCAAGTCCTTCGAATGCGCTGACGGCGAGCATGGCGTGGTTGGTCACCACCACGTCCGCTTCGGCAGCGTCCTGCCGGGCGAGCTCGCTGAAGCACTCGGCAGCCATCGGGCACTTCTGGGCACCCAGGCACTCCATGGACGTCACGGAGACCTGCCGCCAGGCGCGGTCGGTCACGCCCGGGAGCAGTTCATCCCGGTCACCCGTGGCCGTTTTCTCCGCCCACTCCCGGAGACGGACCACTTCCTTGCCAAGCTGGGAGGAGGGGCCGCCCACGGACGCTGCGAAGTGCGGCACGCTGGTGTCCTCGCCAAGCGAGAAAAGCTGGCCTTCGGAGGGCTCTTCGGAGGGGAAACCGCCTTCGAGCTTGTGGCGGCAGACGTAGTTGGAGCGGCCCTTGACCAAGGCAACCTTGACGGGCCGTTCCAGTGCCGGGGTGATGTTCTTCAGCAGACGGGGCAGGTCCCTGCCGACGATCTGGGTTTGCAGGGCAAGCGTGGCTGTGGAGACCAAAGCAGGCTTGTTGCTTTCCAGGGCATGGGCGATCAGCGGCACCAGGTAGGCAAGCGACTTACCGGTGCCGGTGCCGGCCTGGACCAGCAGGTGGTTGCCGGTTTCGATGGCGCGGGCCACCTGCAGGGCCATTTGATGCTGTCCGGTGCGGCTTTGACCGCCCATGCCTGCGACGGCCCGGTCAAGCAGTTCGATGACGAACTGCTCACCGGCCGTCTGCGCGGCTTCGTCCGCCGCGGGGTCACCCATTGACGGTGAAGGGTTCCAGTTCGGACGCCAGGCCCTCCCGGACCATGACGGCAGCCCTGGTGCCGGCCTCCACGTGGTCCAGGCTGAGGATCTCGGCGTCGGACTCGTGAAGCTTGCTGATCAGGTCGCCGCGCTCGTACGGGATGAGCAATTCCATCTTGACCGAAGGCCGGGGAATGGATTCGCTGATGACCTTCAGCAGTTCCGGGATCCCCTCGCCCGTGCGGGCTGAGACCACCACATGGCGCGGTTCGCGCTGCCTCAGCCGCTCCACTACGAAGGGGTCGGCGGCGTCAGCCTTGTTCAGCACGATGATCTCCGGCACCTTCCGGGCGTCAACTTCGCTGAAGACCTTCCGGACGGCAGCAATCTGGCCTTCCGGGTCAGGGTGCGAGGCGTCCACCACGTGCAGGATCAGGTCGGCGTCCGCCACTTCCTCGAGCGTGGAGCGGAAGGCCTCCACCAGCTGGGTTGGCAGCGAACGGACGAATCCCACGGTATCCGCCAAGGTGTAGCCCAGGCCATCGGCGGTTTCCGCCTTGCGCACGGTGGGATCCAGGGTGGCGAACAGGGCGTTCTCCACGAGGACGCCGGCGTCGGTGAGCCGGTTGAGCAGGGACGACTTGCCGGCGTTGGTGTACCCGGCGATGGCAACGGAGGGCACTTCATTACGACGGCGGTTGGCCCGCTTGGTCTCCCGCGCGGGCTTCATCGCGGCGATTTCGCGCCGCAGCTTGGCCATGCGGGTACGGATGCGTCGCCGGTCCAGTTCGATCTTGGTTTCACCGGGGCCACGGGAGCCCATGCCGGCGGCGGCGCCACCCACCTGGCCACCGGCCTGGCGGGACATCGACTCGCCCCAGCCACGCAGGCGGGGAAGCAGGTATTCCAGCTGTGCGAGCTCCACCTGCGCCTTGCCCTCGCGGCTCTTGGCATGCTGGGCGAAGATATCCAGGATCAGGGCGGTCCGGTCGATGACCTTGACCTTGACGATGTCCTCCAGGGCGCGCCGCTGCGAAGGTGCCAGTTCGGCGTCCACCACCACGGTATCCGCGCCTGTGGATATCACAATGTCCTTCAGCTCCTGCGCCTTGCCCGAGCCCAGGAAGGTTCCGGGGTCCGGCTTGTCGCGGCGCTGGACCAGCCCGTCGAGGACCTCCGAGCCCGCAGTCTCGGCAAGGGCGGCCAGCTCGCGCAGGGAGTTTTCGGCGTCGGCAAGGGTGCCCTCGGACCAGAGCCCGGCCAGGACCACGCGCTCCAGGCGCAGCTGGCGGTACTCAACCTCGGTGACGTCCTCAAGCTCGGTGGACAGCCCTGCGCGCCGGCGCAGGGCGCGCCGCTCCTCAAGGTCCTGCTGGTCGCCGTCGTAGGTTGAATGCTCTTCGTCCAGGCGGGAAATGGCCTGTGCCCTGCCGAGCACCGCTTTTCCATCTCCGCTGCCCTCACCGCGGGGCGTGCTGACATTTTTGGCCGGTACGTCCTTGGCGAGGATCCGGTCGATGACAGCCTGGATCTCCTGCGGACTCATGTCCTGGGCGGCTGGATCGGAACCGGTATTGGGCTGGCTGGTCATGGTCTCCTTTGAAGATTCGGCAATTCCAGAATAGTGCTGATTGGGCGGAAGTTGGAAAGTATTCGCGCTGGGCTGACGGCCTGCGGTCATGGTTCTCCTGGTGGTCTGCACCGGCTGCGATGCCGGGCTGGGAATGCCGCGCTGAAACGGCGGCAGGGCGGAAAAGGCCGGAGAGTGGCGGGACGTGCGCGGGATGCTGACGTTCGGTATCGTCCGGCGGCCGGGCAGACCCAGTGGTCTGGCCGGCGCGCAAGCGGAAGGCGTGGAGCCTGCGTCGCTGCGGAACGGACTGTCGCTGGAGGACAGGCGTCGGGACGGGCATGGCCCGTGCCGGCTACTCGAAGATCAGGAACATGCGTTCAAGCGTAGCAGAGGGGCCGCAGCACAGTTTCCCTTTACGCTGCCAGGGGAACTACTCTGGCGAGTTATGGAGTCAGCACACTATTTCAGCACGTCCCCCGCCGGCCCCTTCACCCGCAAGCCGCTCACGGTTGAGCTGGCCGGGAAGCCGCGCAGGCTCCACACGTCCACAGGCATCTTCAGTCCGGATGGGGTCGACAAGGGCACTGCCGTGCTCCTGGCCGAGGTTCCTGATCCGAACCCCCAGGGCAACCTCCTGGACATCGGCTGCGGTTGGGGTCCCGTTGCACTGACCATGGCCCTGCTGGCTCCCCAGTCCAAGGTCTACGCGGTGGACGTCAACGAACGCTGCATCGCCCTGACCAACGAAAATGCCGCCGCGCTGGGACTGGCCAACGTCGTCGCCAGCACGCCGCAGGAGGTGGACCCCAGCGTCCGCTTCGACACCATCTGGTCCAATCCGCCGATCAGGATTGGCAAGGACGAGCTGCACGCCCTGCTCAAGCTCTGGCTGCCCCGCCTGGCTGACGGCGGGACGGCATGGCTGGTGGTGCAGAAGAATCTGGGTTCGGATTCGCTCCAGCGCTGGTTGGCGGCGGAGCTGGACGATTCTTTCACCGTGACGCGGGAGTCAACGTCCAAGTCCTTCCGGATCCTCAAGGTTACGAAAGTGTCCCGCTCGCCACAATAACGGCGGGGCCGCTGAGTTCCACATGCTCGTGGCCGCCGGGGCCGGCAAAGAACTTCACGCCCACCACACCTCCGGGAACGTGGACGCGCCAAGCATCGGGAGCTTCAGCCCCGGCCCAATGCCGGATGGCGACGGCCGCAGCACAGGCGCCCGTCCCGCAGGACTGGGTCTCCCCCACCCCGCGCTCATGCACCCGCATGGTAACCGAACCTACTCCCTCATGGACCAGCGGCTCCGCGGGAACCACGAACTCCACGTTGGTCCCGTTCGGCGGTACGGGGTCCACCTTCGGCGCGGTGAAGAGCCTGGTGCCGGCCAGTTCGGAAAGTTCCGCGAGGGCAACCACCGTGTGCGGATTCCCCATGCTCACGGACAACGCGGGCCGCGCAACTTCCAGCCCGTCGGCGGTGACCAGCGAATCCATGGCCTTGGCAGTGGCCTCCCCGGGGAAAATGAACTCCCACGGCCCCATGTCCACTGCGTACCCGTCCCCGGTGCGGACCACCGTCTTCACGCCGCCGCGCGTGCCAATGGTGAGCGATCCGCCGTCGGGCAGGTCGATCAGGCCCTCGGTGCGCAGGAAGTGGACGAACACCCGGACCCCGTTACCGCACATTTCGGACAACGAACCGTCCGCGTTGCGGTAGTCCATGAACCATTCCGCGTTCGGGGAATCGGTTAGCAGTTCACGGCCTTCGGGCAGGAACCGGGACGGCACGGCCCTGATCAGCCCATCCGCCCCAATGCCGCGGTGGCGGTCGCAGAGCGCGGCGGCCTGGTCCGCGCCGATGGCGTGCGTCCCGTCGGGATCGGCGACCAGGACGAAGTCATTACCGGTGCCATGCCCCTTGGAGAAGCGGAGCCCGCTCAGTGTGCGCAGGGCGGGTCCGAAGGTTTCTGCGGGGGTTGCATTCATGGTCCCAAGCGTAGCGGCGCACACGTCTGGTGCTGAAACCACGGTCCTAAAAGCACAGTGCTTAAACGGCAGCAGCCGGGAGGTACCGTCAGGGCAAGGCTCGCCCCGCCTTTTCTAGCGGCTCAGCTCCGCAGCCTTGCCCACGAGCTCCGGATCCTGCCAGTCCAGCCACGTGATCCGGGGATCGGCGCGGAACCAAGTCAATTGCCGCCGGGCGAACTGGCGGGTGGCCACGATGGTTTCCTCCGCGGCATCCTCGACGGCGGAGGTGCCATCAATGACCCGCAAAAACTGCGAATAGCCCAGTGCACGGGAAGCGGTCTTGCCCTGGCGCAGGCCCAAAGCGTCGAGCCGCCGAACCTCCTCGAGCAGGCCGGCGTCCACCATTCGGTGCACCCGTTCTGCCAGGCGCTCACGAAGTACCTCCCGGTCTACGCCAAGGCCCACCTGGACGGCCGGCTGGTAGTACTCCCGGCGGGGCATGAAGGAACTGAAAGGGCGCCCGGTGAGCTCGTGGACCTCCAGCGCACGGATGATCCGCCGGGCATCCGAGACCCTGTCGGCGGAGACCGGATCCGCGCTCTTCAGCCGGGCCAGGAGCTCCTGCGTTCCGACCTGGGTATGCTCCGCTTCCAGGCGGGCGCGCACAGCTGGGTCTGTGCCCGGGAACTCCAGGACGTCCAGGGCGGCGCGGACGTACAGCCCGGAGCCGCCGGCCAGGATCGCGCGCTTGCCGCGGGCGTGGACGTCCGCGATGGCCGCCCGGGCCTGCTGCTGGAAGTCGGAGACGCTGGCCTCCTGGGTCACGTCCAGGATATCCAGGAGATGGTGCGGAACGCCTTTGCGTTCATCCGCCGTGATCTTTGCCGTGCCGATGTCCATGCCGCGGTAGAACTGCATGGCGTCGGCGTTAATGACCTCGCCATCCAGTTCCAGGGCAAGGCTGACAGCAAGGTCGGACTTGCCGGAGCCGGTGGGACCGACGACGGCGATAACGGGCGGGGCAGCCACCTGTCAGCGGGTGCGCAGCGGCAGCGAGGGCATACCGAGGGAGACGCCCTTCCGTCCCTGCGGGGAACCGGGAGCCGGCGCTCCGCAGGAGTCTGCCTGCGACCTGTCCCAGGCATCCCCTGCCCGGGACCGGCGCAGGCTGTAGTCCTCGAGCGTGGGATCGGCCACCAGGTGGAACGCCGCGGCCTCGGTGATGGTAACGGTGACCAGGTCTCCCGGTCGGGGAGCGGGTGCACCCTCGGGAACCGAGAAATGCACCAGCCGCTGGTCCTGGGAGCGGCCGGACAATCTGTGGGTCTCCTCCGACTTGCGGCCGGACTGCGCCGTGACCATGACCTCGAGCCTCCGGCCCAGCTGTTTCCGGTTCTCCTCTGCGGCGATGCGGTCCTGCAGGGCGGTGAGCCGTTCGAAGCGCTCCTGGACCACAGCCTTGGGCAACTGGTCGGGGAGGTCGGCTGCGGGGGTTCCCGGGCGCTTTGAATACTGGAACGTGAAGGCAGTGGCGAAGCGCGACTGCTCCACGACGTCCAGCGTTGCCTGGAAGTCCTCTTCAGTCTCGCCGGGGAACCCCACGATGATGTCCGTGGAGATGGCTGCGTGCGGAATCCTTTCCCGGACCTTGTCCAGGATGCCCAGGAACTTGGTGGACCGGTAGGAGCGCTTCATGGCTTTGAGGATGCGGTCCGAGCCGGACTGCAGCGGCATGTGCAGCTGCGGCATCACGTTGTGCGTCTCCGCCATGGCGTCGATGACATCGTCGGTGAATGCTGCCGGGTGCGGGCTGGTGAAGCGGACCCGTTCAAGGCCCTCGATTTCACCGCAGGCGCGCAGCAGCTTGGAGAAGGCCTGGCGGTCGCCGAACTCCACTCCGTAGGAGTTGACGTTCTGGCCGAGCAGGGTCACCTCGATGGCGCCGTCGTCCACCAATGTCTGGATTTCAGCGAGGATGTCCCCGGGCCGCCGGTCTTTTTCCTTGCCGCGGAGCGCCGGCACGATGCAAAAGGTGCAGGTGTTGTTGCATCCCACGGAAATGGACACCCAGCCGGAGTAAACGGAGTCGCGTTTGGTGGGCAGTGTGGACGGGAAGACGTCCAAGGATTCGAGAATCTCCAGCTGCGCCTCATTATTGTGCCGCGCCCGGTCCAGGAGGGCAGGCAGGGCGCCGACGTTGTGGGTGCCAAAGACGGCATCCACCCATGGCGCCTTCTTGAGGATGGTCTCGCGGTCCTTCTGAGCCAGGCATCCGCCGACGGCGATTTGCATACCGGGGTTGGCTGCCTTGACCGGGGCGAGAATACCCAGGTTCCCGTAAAGCTTGTTGTCAGCGTTTTCCCTGACCGCGCACGTGTTGAACACCACGACGTCGGCCTGGTCACCCTCCGCCGGGACGTAGCCCGCGTCCTCGAGCATGCCGGCCATGCGCTCCGAATCGTGGACGTTCATTTGGCAGCCGAAGGTGCGGACCTGGTAGGTGCGTGGCTGCAGGGCTGCGGCCTGCGGAACGGCCCCGGCGTCGACGGAAGGGGCGGCGCCGGGCTGGGGGGAAGGAATGGTCAAACTCACCCGTTAAGGGTACCGGCTTTGGACCGGACCTTCGTCGGCTTCCTTCCGCGCATCGAGGACCTCGTTGACGATCCGGAACGCCTGGGACGGCTGGTAGCCCTTCCTGGCCAGCATGGAGGCCAGCCGCCGGACCGCCTTGTCCCGCTCCCCCGGGCCGGAGGCGTCCGTCCCGGGCCGGAGCTTGCGCTCAACCAAGGCGCGGGCCGCGGCTTCCTCGTCATCGTCAGTCAGTTGCTCCAGGGCCGAGGCCGCGGTTTCCTGGTCGATGCCTTTCTCCGCGAGTTCGCGCCGCAGCGCACCCTTGGCCAGCTTGCGGGACTGGGATCGGCTCCTGACCCACATGTCCGCAAATTCGGCATCGTTGATCAGGCGCACTTCCTGGAACTTGTCCAGCACCGCTTCGGCAATATGCTCGGGGATATTGCGTTCTGCCAGTTTCCGGGCGAGCTGCAGCCTGCTCTTGGGCGTCGCAGTGAGCTGCCGGTACACGATGGCCTGTGCGACAGAGAAGGGGTCCGGTTCGGCGTCAATGGACTGCGGGTCCTCAGGGACCTCAAAGTCGTCCGGCGGCCCAGGCAACGGGCCGCCGGACGAGGACCGCCGTGAGCGTGATCCAGCCAAGGGCTAGAACCCGTCGACGGCTTTCAGCTTCGGTGCATCCTTGGAGTCGTCTTCGGCGGGCTTGACCCCGACACCGAGCTTTTCCTTGATGAGGCGTTCGAGCTCGGCGGCGAGCTCAGGATTGTCGCGCAGGAACCGGCGCGAGTTCTCCATGCCCTGGCCCAGCTGGTCGCCGTCATAGGTGAACCAGGAGCCGGACTTCTTGATGATGCCGTGCTCCACGCCCATGTCGATGATGCCGCCCTCGCGGGAGATGCCCTGGCCGTAGATGATGTCGAACTCCGCAACCTTGAACGGCGGGGCCATCTTGTTCTTGACGATCTTGGCCTTGGTCCGGTTGCCGACGGAATCGGCGCCTTCCTTGAGGGTCTGGATCCGGCGGACGTCGATACGGATCGAAGCGTAGAACTTCAGGGCTTTACCACCGGTAGTGGTTTCGGGGGAACCGAAGAAGACGCCGATCTTTTCACGCAACTGGTTGATGAAGATGGCGGTGGTCTTGGTCTGGCTCAGGCGGCCGGTGATCTTACGCAGGGCCTGGCTCATGAGGCGTGCCTGGAGGCCTACGTGGCTGTCGCCCATGTCGCCTTCGATTTCGGCGCGCGGCACCAGGGCGGCAACGGAGTCGATGACGATGACGTCCAGCGATCCGGAGCCCACCAGCATGTCCATGATTTCCAGGGCCTGTTCACCGGTGTCCGGCTGGGAGACGAGGAGGGCGTCCGTGTCCACTCCGAGTTTGGCGGCGTAGTCAGGATCCAGGGCGTGTTCGGCGTCGATGAAGGCCGCGATGCCGCCGGCGCGCTGCGCATTTGCCACGGCGTGCAGGGCGACGGTGGTCTTACCGGAGGACTCAGGTCCGTAGATCTCGATGACGCGGCCGCGCGGGAGCCCGCCAATGCCAAGGGCGACGTCCAGTGCGATGGAGCCGGTGGGGATGACTTCGATCGGGGCACGGACTTCGTCGCCCAGGCGCATGACCGAGCCCTTGCCGAACTGCTTGTCAATCTGGGCAAGCGCTGCTTCCAGCGCTTTTGCACGATCCGGGGCTGCCGCCATGGTTGACACCTCTAATGCTTTCTCGATGGTGGCCTTCGCGGCCGATTTATTGGTCATCTCTGACGCTAAGGGGACCCACTGACATTCCGGCCGGAGGACGACGGCTATGTGGATAAACCCAATAGAAAAAGCATAGCGTTATCCGAACAGGTATTCGAAGAGTGCAACCTCTGCGGCGTGTCCGGCCGGACTGGGGCTAGTCCCGGCGCGGGGCGATGTCCCGTCCCAGCCGGCGTTCTGCCGGTACGTCCTGGACGTCGCAGACGGCAAGCCAGACCTTCCGGGGCTCCACGCCGGCAGCGAGGGCTTGGTCGGCGGTGCGCCCGCCTACCCCGGCAAGGACCAGGGTGCTGCTCAGCACGCGGGAGTAGCCCGCGCCGAACTCGTCATCCATGAGACGCCAGTACTCGCTGATTCGCATCGGTAAATCCTCTCATGATTGTGGACCATAGAATTATTGGCATGAGCACCTCCCCGGATGTCCCGCCACGGCACGACGAAGGCGAAGAAGCCGCCGACACCGCGCTGCAGAATGTTGAGCACCAGATCAGCCTGTTTTGGCGGCGTGCCCGGGCCATTTCCAACCAGCTTTCACGCGAAGTACATCCGGATATGGAGCCTGCCGCCTACGGGCTGCTGACGGTGATCCGGAGGGAGGGACCCATCCGGCTCACCGAGCTTGCCATGAACATCGGGGTGGGCAAGCCTTCAGTCAGCCGCCAGATCGCGTTCCTGGAAAGCCTGGGGCTGGTGTCCAAGGAGGCTGACCCACTGGACCGCAGGGCACAATCCATCCGCCTGACGCCAAAGGGCGAGGAGAAAATGCACCAGGTCCAGGACGCCCGGCGCCAGGTCTTCCAGGAGCGGCTGCGCGAGTGGCCGGTGGAGGACCTGCAGGAACTCGGCCGCTACATGGCCAAGTTGAACTCCACATATGAGCGTGATGGGTTTCCCGGGGAAGCCGCTGGTGCAGCATCGGCCCAGGACCAATAGCCGAAGAGGACAACCAAAAGAGACAGCAGGAAGCCCCCGGCCTGGCCGGGGGCTTCCTGCTGTTCGTCGGACCCTTGCGGGCGCCGGCTGCCTTTAGCGGGCGCCGGAGAAGAGGCCCGTGGAGAGTTCGTCGTTCAGTTCAGTGTTGAGGTCGCGCTCGAGGTCACGGCCGTAACGCTGGGAGAATTCCTGTGGGACGGTGTCCGGAACGGCGACGCCTTCGGCTACTGCCACACGGTCACTGACCTCGCGGAGCATGCTCGACAGCGGAACATCCAGCGCCGAACAAATCGAGGACAGGAGCTCTGACGATGCTTCCTTCTGGCCGCGCTCCACTTCACTGAGGTATCCCAGGGAGACGCGGGCGCTGTGCGAAACTTCACGGAGCGTACGCCCCTGACGCTGGCGGACATCGCGCAGGACATCACCGATTTCGTGACGAAGTACTACCATCTTGCGCTCCTTCTGTTCGCTCTTAGCCTGTTCGGCGAGGCCCACATCCTTCCAGCGGACAACGCCGTTTACGGATACGGGCTGCTTTACCATCTGTATCGCCTTGCTCCCTCATTGGTCAGGTCCACCGCCTGGCGGACCGTCTTGGTCATTTCATCCTAGGCGCCTCCGCTCTCCGGAAGCGACACAATGTAATAACTAATCGGTACCGGCTTTTGTTCCCGGCAACTTTACGCCCGGTAACTTAGGCGGCCACGGCCTCAGGCGGACAGTGTCTCCAGAAGCCTTTCCAGGGCGGCGGCGCAGGCGGCGGCGCGGATGTCCGGCCTGTTGCCGGTGAAGGAATACTCGAAGGCCGACGTTCCGGCCGCGGTGGAGATCCCGATGTAAACCCGCCCCACCGGCTTGCCGTCGTGGGCATCGGGGCCTGCCACCCCTGTGGTGGAAAGTCCGACGTCGGCGCCGAGTTCGGTGCGTGCCCCGGCTGCCATGGCGCGGGCGACGTCCGGGTCAACGGACCCTACGCGGGCCAGCAGATCGGCGGGGACATGCAGCACCTTGTCCTTCACGGAGTTTTGGTAGGCAACCACCCCGCCCTGCAACATTCCGGATGCTCCGGGCGTGTCGGCGAGAACCGCTGACACCATGCCCGCCGTCAGCGATTCGGCCGTAGCGACGGTCCGCCCGGACTCAAGCGCCTGGCGGACGGCCTCCCCGGCCAGATGGTGAAGATTGCTCATGCCTGCTCCTGCCCCTGCACGGTCCCGGCCTGGCGTTTGCCCTTCGCACGGAGGCGCAGGGCCTCCACGACATATTCGACGCCGGTCCACAGTGTGATGGCTACGGCCGCCATCATGACCGCGAACGCAACCCACGACATCCACGGTGCGAACGGTCCGAACGGCAGGAGGTACAGGAAGATCGCCGCCGTCTGCACCACGGTCTTGAGCTTGCCGCCGCGGGAGGCAGGGATGACGCCGTACCGGATCACGAAGAAACGCAGCGCTGTGATGCCCCATTCCCGGACCAGGATCACAAGGGTGGCCCACCAGGGCAACTCCCCCAGCAGGGACAGCATCACCAGCGCGGAACCGGTGAGGAGCTTGTCGGCGATGGGGTCGGCGATCTTGCCGAAGTCGGTGACCAGGTTACGGCTCCTGGCGATGTCGCCGTCGAGCTTGTCCGTGTAGATGGCGACGGCGAACGCTGCCACCGCCGCCCAGCGCCACGGCCCGGATTCGCTGTGCAGCCCGGGGGCGTCCGCTATGAGGAACCACACGAAAAACGGGACCAGCGCGATGCGGATCATGGTCAGGACGTTGGGTAGGTTCCAGACCCCGGCACGGCCTGGGCCGGCGGCGGTTGCATCGGTGCTAGTCACGTTTCTAGGCTACCGGGCTAACGCCCGGTGAGGGACCATGCGTCCTCCGACCCGTCCTCGTCATCGCCGTACCCGCCTGGCGCGGAGTCGGAGCCGTCGTAATATTCGACGCTCTGTTTCCTGTTGTCCAGGTCCGCAGCCACCAGGTCTTCGGCGTAGCCGCCCTGGGCAATGTTGGCGTTGGCGTTGTCGCTCAGCGCGGCGGTCTGGGAGTCCGCCGTGGCCGGCGCCTCCTGGCCCTTCATGGCGGCCAGGACGGCAGCGAGGTCGTCCGGTTTGACCAGCACGTCGCGTGCCTTGGACCCCTCGGAGGGACCCACCACGCCCCTGGATTCGAGCAGGTCCATGAGGCGGCCAGCCTTGGCGAAGCCGACACGCAGCTTGCGCTGCAGCATGGAGGTGGAGCCGAACTGCGTGGTGACTACGAGTTCGGTGGCCTGCAGCAGCACCTCGAGGTCGTCCCCGATGTCGTCGTCGATCTGCTTCTTTTCCGCCTCGGGGGCGACGTCGTCCCGGTAAACGGCCTGGAGCTGTCCCTTGACGTGCTCCACCACCTTGTGGATCTCCGACTCGGTGACCCAGGCGCCCTGGACGCGCATTGCCTTGGAGGCGCCCATGGGCAGGAAGAGCGCGTCACCCTGGCCGATGAGCTTCTCGGCGCCGGGCTGGTCAAGGACCACGCGGGAGTCCGTTACGGAGGACGTGGCGAACGCCATGCGGGACGGCACGTTGGCCTTGATGAGGCCGGTGACCACGTCCACGGACGGACGCTGGGTGGCGAGCACCAGGTGGATGCCGGCGGCACGGGCCAGCTGGGTGATGCGGACGATCGAGTCCTCGACGTCGCGCGGGGCCACCATCATGAGGTCCGCGAGTTCGTCCACGATGACCAGCAGGTACGGGTACGGCCGAATGACGCGCTTGGAGTCCACCGGCGGCTGGACCTTCCCGGCACGCACCGCCTTGTTGAAGTCGTCGATGTGCTTGAAGCCATAGTTGGCGAGGTCGTCGTAGCGGGCGTCCATCTCCCGGACCACCCACTGCAGTGCCTCGGCGGCCTTCTTGGGATTGGTGATGATGGGCGTGATCAGGTGCGGGACGCCTTCGTAGGCAGTCAGTTCCACGCGCTTGGGGTCCACCATGACCATGCGGACCTCATCCGGCGTGGCCCGCATGAGGATGGAGGTGATCATCGAGTTCACGAAGGAAGACTTACCGGCACCGGTGGCACCGGCCACCAGGAGGTGCGGCATCTTAGCCAGGTTGGCCACCACGTAGCCGCCCTCCACGTCCTTGCCCACGCCCATCACCATCGGGTGGTCCGTGCGACGGGCGTTCTGGCTGCGGAGCACATCGCCGAGCGAGACGGTTTCGCGGTCCGTGTTGGGGATCTCGATGCCGATGGCCGACTTGCCGGGAATCGGGCTGAGGATCCGGACATCGCTGGACGCCACGGCGTAGGAGATGTTCTTGGATAGCGCCGTGACGCGCTCCACCTTGGTGCCGGGCGAGAGCTCGATCTCGTACCGGGTGACGGTGGGGCCGCGGCTGAATCCCGTGACCGTAGCGTCGACGTTGAACTGCGTCAGGGTGTCGGTCAGGGCAGCAACGACGGCGTCGTTGGCTTCGGTGCGCTCCTTGGGGATGGAACCTGGCGTCAGGAAGTCCGAGGCCGGGAGGGTGTACGTGACGTCGCCCGCCAGCGAGAGCTGCTCGGTGCGCTGCGGGATCGGCACGGGCGGCGGCGCCGGCGCAACAGGGTTGGAAGGCACGGTGGGCGCGGCGGCAGCCTTGCCGGGGGCAGCGGCGCCGGGGATGACCAGCGGGATGGCCTCCGTGGCGTTCTCCGCCGGAGAAGCGGGCGCCGCCGGCGCCCCGGCGCCCAGGCCCTGGGCTGCCTTGATCTTCTCGACGGCGATTTCCGCCTGGGTGGGCCGCCGCACGCCGGGCGCCGGGCGGGCAGTTTCCGGCTCGTCGTCGTCAATGACGGCATGTTCAAAGGCCTCGTCGCCCACGTAGCCCTCAAGGCCGGCGTCGGACTCCTCATCCTTGCCAAAAAGCCTGCGCTTCTTTTTCTTCGGGGCCGGAGGCCGCGTCCGTTCCAGGTAGCTGCGGTCGTGCGTGTCGCCGGGGTTTTCCTGGTCCATCAGGTCGATGCCCATGAGGTGTTCGTACGCTCCCCGAAGGCGCCGCGGGATGGCCGTGAACGGGGTTGCGGTGAGGATCAGCAGCGAAATGAAGGCCAGCAGGCCGTAGAGGAGCACGGGCACGGCCGGATGGATGGCGGCCAGCGGCGCGGCAGCCAGGAAGCCGAGCATGCCGCCGGCTCTGCGCAGGCCGTCGAAGCCATCGGCGACGGTGGGCTGGCCGCCCAGGATGTGCGCCAGGCCGCAGCCCGCGAACGCCATGATCAGGAAGCCGATGCCTACCCGGTTGTTGCCCCGTCCGTCGGAGGGCTGGCGGAACAGCCGGAACGCGCACACGAAAAGCATGAGCGGAAGCAGCAGGGAGATCCAGCCGAACGTGCCATTCACCACGGCGTACACTGCGTCCGGGAACCAGCCCGTCAGGCCCCACCAAGCGAAGGTGGCAATGAAGATGCCCAATGCCAGGTTGAACAGGGCGGCGCCGTCGCGGCGTTCCTCGGCAGGGAGGTCGCTGACGTCATGGCCGATGCGGCGCACTCCCCCTCCCACCAGATGCCCAACTCCCAGCCAGGCTCCACCCACCACCCGCAGCAGCCAGGGCTGGTGGTGTTCGACGGCGGGAAGCTGGCGGGTGCGTGCGGTGCTGGATGAGCCGCCGCGCCCAGCCTTGCCGGCGGTGGAGCCGGTTCCGCGGCCGGTGGAGCTCCCGGATTTGCTGCCGGAGCTGCCCCTGCCGGTACCTTTGGGCGCGGAAGTAGTACGTGTGGCCATAGTAGCCACGGTACCGGAAGCATGCTGTGATTCCGGGGATATCGGGGCCGGGCAGGTGCCCGGACCCTGTCGTCAAACAGCTCCGGCCCGTACTCCCGCTTGCAGCGGGAGTACGGGCCGGAGCCAGTGTGCGGGTGCTCTCAGGCTTCGAGCACCACGGGGATGATCATGGGCTTGCGGCGGAGCTTCCGGTTGACCCACGTGCCGACGACCCTGCGGACCACCTGCTGGAGCTGGTGGCTGGTGTGGTCGGCGTGGTTCTGTACTGCTTCCTCCAGGGCCGCGTTGATCTTGGGGATGATGTCGTCGAAGACGGAATCATCCTCGGCCACGCCGCGGGCGTGGATTTCCGGGCCGGACACCACCTTGCCGGTAGCACGGTGGATAACCGTGATGATGGAGATGAACCCTTCGTCACCCAGGATGCGGCGGTCCTTGAGGTCGGCATCGGTGATCTCGCCCACGCTGGAGCCGTCCACGTAGACGAAGCCCACCTCCACCTGGCCCACGATGTCTGCCTGGTGGTCGCGCAGGTCGATGACGCTGCCGTTGTCCGCGAGGATGACGCTGGCCTCCGGAACCCCGGACTCGATGGCAATCTTGCCGTTGGCGATCAGGTGGCGCGTTTCACCGTGTACGGGCATGGCGTTCAGCGGCTCGAGGATGTTGTAGCAGTACAGCAGTTCGCCGGCCGCAGCGTGGCCGGAGACGTGCACCTTGGCGTTGCCCTTATGGATCACGTCGGCGCCGAGCTTAAGCAGGCCGTTGATGATCCGGAACACCGCGTTCTCATTGCCCGGGATGAGGCTGGAGGCCAGGATGACGGTATCGCCGTCGCCGACCACCACCCGGTGGTCGCCGTTTGCCATGCGGGACAGGGCAGCCATGGGCTCACCCTGGGAACCGGTGGACATGAGTACTACACGGTTGTCGGGAAGGTTGTCGATGTTCTTGATGTCGACAATCAGTCCGGCGGGAACGTCGAGGTAGCCCAGTTTTTCGGCGATGGCCATGTTGCGGACCATGGACCGGCCCACGAAGGCCACCTTGCGGTTGTGCTTGGCGGCCGCGTCCAGCACCTGCTGCACGCGGTGGACGTGGGAGGAAAAGGAGGCCACGATGATGCGCTTGGTGGCTTGGCCGAAAAGCCGCTCCAGGGTCGGGCCGATTTCCTTCTCAGCCGTAGTGAATCCGGGGACGTCCGCGTTGGTGGAGTCGGACATGAAAAGGTCCACGCCTTCTTCGCCGAGCTTGGCGAAGTGCCGGAGGTCGGTGATGCGGCCATCCAGCGGCAGCTGGTCCATCTTGAAGTCGCCGGTGTGCAGGACGGTGCCGCCCGCGGTGCGGATGAACACGGCCAAAGCGTCCGGGATGGAGTGGTTGACAGCCACGAACTCGCATTCGAAGGGCCCGAACTTTTCCACCTGACCCTCTTCGACGGTCAGCGTGTAGGGCCTGATGCGGTGCTCCTGCAGCTTGGCTTCGATGAGGGCAAGGGTCAGCTGCGATCCCACCAACGGGATGTCGTTGCGCAGCTTCAGCAGGTAGGGCACCGCGCCGATGTGGTCTTCGTGGCCGTGGGTGAGGACCACCGCCACGACGTCGTCCAGCCGGTCCTCAATGTAGGAGAAGTCCGGCAGGATCAGGTCAACGCCGGGCTGGGTTTCCTCGGGAAAGAGGACGCCGCAGTCCACGATCAGCAGTTTGCCGTCGATTTCGAACACGGCCATGTTCCGGCCGATCTCCCCCAGCCCGCCAAGCGGGACGATCCGCAGCGTGCCCTGGGGCAGGCGCGGAGGGGTGACAAGGCCGGTAAGGGCAGTTTGGGTCATAGTGCACTTCTTTCCAGGCGGAAGGGTGCCGGTCTTAGCCTCAGGAGAAGACCAGCCCCGCTTCCGCCAAATCCCCGCGGATGGTTTCGATCTCGGTTTCGTCCGGCTCCACGAGGGGCAAACGGACAATCGAGTTGGGCAGGACTCCCTGCCATTTAAGAATCTGTTTGGCCGCCACGGCGCCCTGGACGCGGGTCATGGTGGCGCGGACCACGGGCTGCAGCTCGAAGTTGATCTTGCGGGCGGTCCCGAGGTCGTTCGCGTTGACGGCGTCGATGAGTTCGCGGAAGCGGCGGGTGGCGACATGGGTGGTGACGCCCACCAGGCCGACGGCGCCCAGGGCCATCCAGGGAAGTGTCAGTCCGTCATCGCCCGAGTAGAACAGGAGGTCTGTTTCCGCCATGACGCGGGTGGCGGCAACAAAATCCGCCTTGGCGTCCTTCACAGCGACGATGTTGGGGTGCTGCGCCAGCCGGATCATGGTGTCCGGTTCGATGGGGATGGAGGACCGGCCGGGGATGTCGTAGAGCATGACGGGTACGTCCACGGCGGACGCAATGGTCTCGAAGTGGGCGCGGACACCTGCCTGGCTGGGCTTGTTGTAGTAAGGGGTCACCAGGAGGAGGCCGTCGACGCCGAGGGCTGCCGCCTGCTGGGAAAGGTGGACCGAGTGCGCGGTGTCGTTGGTGCCGGTACCGGCAATGATCGCCGCTCGGCCGCCTACGGCGTCTTTGACGGCGCGGAACATGCCGAGGTTCTCTTCGTCCGTCAGTGTGGAGGTTTCCCCCGTGGTTCCCGTGACTACCAGCCCGTCGCAGCCGTCGTCGACCAGCTTGCTGGCCAGCGCTGCCGCCTGGTCGTAATCCACTGCGCCGTCCTTGGTGAACGGCGTGACCATGGCGGTCAGGAGGGTACCGAGGGCAGGGATGTGCGCGGAAGAGTCAGCCATGGAAAAAACGTTACCCTGTCCCCGGCTGGTTAGGACAATGCCACGGGCGTGACGAGCGTCAAATACGGTGCCCGCCGGGCCGGGGCGCGTTTGTTCCGGCGTGGCAATAGCGTCCGACGGCGGCCTGCCGAAGGTCCTCAGCCCAGGACGCGAGCCGTTGCGCAGCGCGTACATAGTGGAACAGCTCCGTTGGCGTCAGCGCATCGATGTCGGTTTCCGCCAGCCGCCGGGCCAGCTCGGCCCCCTCTGGCTGGGCCGCGAGGCTGATGCCCTCCCGCTCCCATTGGACGTCCTCGGCGGGACGACCTGAGACGAGCTGGCGGAAGAGATAGTCCACCACTCCGGGGCTCATTGCCTTCAGCAGCCCGCCGTCGGCGCCAGGAGCGTCAACCGAAGGGCCAGTAGGGCGGAAATCTGCCGGTAATTGACCGGCCCGAAGGTTCCCTGACTGCAGCTTTCCGGAGTGCAGGTTTCCCGGCTGGTCGGATCCCCGTGGCGAAGGGGTTCCGGTAGATGGCGTCTTCATGCAGCCATGCTATTCGAACATATATTCGAAAACAAGAGGGTCACTGCACTGCCGCGCTCCCCTTCCCCCGTGGTTGCCTGCTTGACAGCAACGCCGCCAGTGCATGTGAGACGATCTGGTCATGACGTCCCGAACCCCGGCCACCCGGTCCCGGAAGACCCCAGGCGGGCAACAACCGGGGCGCCTTCGGGGCATCGACGCCGCCCGTGGCCTGGCCCTGTTGGGCATGATGGCCACGCACCTGCTGCCGACGTTCGAATCGAACGCCAGCCTCACCCCAACCTGGATCGGCCTCACGTTCTCGGGGCGGGCCGCGGCGCTCTTCGCCGTCCTGGCCGGCGTCGGGCTTGCCCTCTCCACGGGCAGGGACATGCCCCTGCAGGGCGCCGAACTCTCCGGGGCCCGGCGTGGAGTGGCGCTGCGCGCCCTGGTGATTGCCGCCGTCGGGCTTACCCTGGGCAGCCTGGAAGTGAACGTGGCCATCATCCTGGTCCATTACGCCGTCCTTTTCCTGTGCATCCTGCCTTTCCTGGGACTCGGCGTGAAGCGACTGTGTGCGTGGGCCGCCGGCTGGATCCTGGCGTCGCCGGTGCTGGCCTATCTGCTGCGGCCCTGGCTCCTTGCCCCCGAGCCGCCCCTGAAGCTGGGCCACAACCCGAACTGGGAGGACCTGGGGACGCCTTCCAGGCTGCTCGCGGACGTGTTCTTCACCGGGTATTACCCGGTGGTGCAGTGGCTGTCCTACCTGCTGGTGGGGCTGGCCATCGGCCGCCTGGTCCTCAGTAAGGCACTGGTTCCCGTCCTGCTGCTGGTGGGCGGGACGGTGGTGGCCGTGGCCGCCAAGACCCTGGGCACAGCCGCGATGGAGGATTGGGGCGGCCGGGCCGCCCTGGAGAAAGTCCTGAACTCACCGGGGTACCCGCTGGGGAGCGTGCTGCAGGTCAACCTGGCAGGACTGTCGCAGGAGGGCTCGTGGTGGTGGCTCGCGTCGGCCGCACCGCACTCCGGTACCACGCTTGACCTGCTGCACACCTCAGCGGTGGCGGCGGCGGCTATCGGGGCATGCCTGCTTCTGGGGCGGCTGGCCGAGTGGGTGGACCTGGACCTGCTGCTGCCGCTGCGGGGAGCAGGCGCCATGACGCTGACCTTGTACACGGTGCACGTCTGGGTGATTTCCGGCTTCTACCTCCACCCCCTGCCCGTGGGCTGGACCGAGGACGGCATGTACTTTGCCCATGCAGCGGCCGCCGTCATCATCGGCATGGTGTTCGCCGTGCTGGGGTGGCGCGGTCCGCTGGAATGGGTGGCCCACGCGGCGAGCCGGGTGGGCCGGGGCGGCCTCAAAGCCCTGTACTGACCGTCAGCCATCGAAAGACTGGCTTCCACATATCGGCCGGGTTTTCCAGTTAACGCCAAGGAACCCGCGCCCAGGTGATGTGGGCGCGGGTTCCTTTCTCAACCCCTAACGGGGGTTGTCCGGCTACTGGGCAGTCAGGGTGAAGGTGGCCGCCTTGTCGCCGTAGTCATCGAATACCACAACCTGGACCGGACCCTTTTTGACGTCGAAGGCAATGATCCCCTGGCGGGCATCACCGGCGCTTACCTCATCGCTGGGCAAGGGCCCCAGCTTCTCATCCAGGTACACCTGCTCGCCCTCTTTGCCGTCGGCATCAAGGACCGTGAAGTTGGAGGGGCTGGAGAAGCTGGTGCCGGTTTGCGTCTCCCAGGAAACCTCCACCGCAAGGAAACCGCCGTTCTTTGGCTCCATGTAGTCCATGCCGGGAATCTTGTCCGTGTAAATGGAGTCGAGAACGCTGACTTTCGCAGTGTTGCCCTCGGACACGGTGGCCACCATGGAGTTCGCTCCGGCCGCGCTGCCGCCGGTCGGGCTTCCGCTGGAGGGGGCAGGCGCGGCCTGGGAAGCCGAAGGAAGTTCAGGTGCAACGGGAACCTTCCGGGCGTCAATGGCCGCACCAACCATGGCGATGGACGCGATAGTCAACAAAATCCCGGTGATAATGCTGATCAGCCAGACGACGGCAGTGATGATCCACGCCTTCTTCTTGTTTTCCTGGTAGCCCTCCAGCGGACGTCCGTCCTTGTCCCGGGTGTTTCCCGTCAGGGTCATGATCAGGTCCACAATCGCCCAGATACCCGCACCGCCGGCCGTGAGCAGCTTCGCCACGCCGGAGCCGATCTTGCCCAGGTAGAAGCGGTCCACACCAAACGTGCCCAGCAGGAGGGAAAGGAGCCACGTGACCATGAAGGACTTCCGCGGCGCATCCGGGTAGGGCCCTTGGCCGTAGGACCCGGGCTGGTATTCCCCCTGCGGACCTGCCGGATGCTGCCCCTCGAAAGCGGGCTGCGCGCCAAAGGATGACGGCGGCGGCGGAATGGGCGGCGCCGCCGGCCCGTTCTGCTGCGGGTGGGGGTAATTCGGGTGGCTCATTGGTGGTCCTTCTGTGCGGTGACGAGGGGGCGGTGATCAGGGTGCGGTGATGAGGCATGCGGTGGTCAGGGTGCAGCGCTACGCCGGCATCCGGGCACGCGGAATGACGGCGTGTGGAATACAGGGGTGGGGATGTTGGGGGCCGGGCCGGAGATGCTGCAGCCCAGTGGCGCGGACAGTGCCAACGGCAGCGGCCAACCTCATGCTTTCCCCCAAAGCTAAAGAGTGTTTACTAAGTCAACCTACCGTGGACGGCAAAAGACCGCGATGGGCAGAAATGCCCATCGCGGCGGCAATGCCGATTACGGCAGTTGGGCAGGGCTGCCCTGCGAGCTAGGACGCGGCGGTGAAAAGCTTCACGGCGTCGCGCATGGACGCCCGGGCACGCTTGCGGTCTCCGGCGGCATCGTAGGCGCAGCTCAGCCGGAACCATGAACGCCAGTCGTCCGGAGCGGCCTCAGCCTCGGCCCGGTACTTTTCGAATTCGGCATCTGCAGCCGCCCGGACGATCCGGCCGCCGGGCGTGCGCGGGAGCTCGTCCACCGGCAGGCCGCCTTCGGCCTCCAGGACCTTGGCCATTTGCTCCGTGCGGGCACCGAACATCAGCTCGCGGATCAGGGCCCAGGCGCCAACAATGGGCAGCACCAGGTAGGCGGCGCCGATGGCCTTGGCGGTCAGGTTGCTGTCCGACAGGAGCAGGAGTGAGCGCTGGAAGGACACCACCAGGTAGAACACCAGCAACAGCGTTACCGCTGCCACCCAGATCTTGGTGCGGTTCTTCCGGAAGCCGGCTGCCAGCCCGTTCACGGCCTAAAGCCCCAGGTCCAGGTAACCGTCCAGGCCAACGGTGAGGCCGGGGTGTGCAGCAACGTTGCGCACGCCCAGGAGCACGCCCGGCATGAAGGAAGCACGGTCAAAGGAGTCGTGGCGGAGGGTCAGCTGCTCACCGGGACCGCCCAGGAGCACTTCCTGGTGTGCCACGAGCCCGCGGAGCCGGACGCTGTGCACGCGGACGCCATCCACTTCGCAGCCGCGGGCGCCGGCGCGTTCACTGGTGGTGGCATCGGGGCTGGGCGGCACCTGTGCAGAAGCACGTTCCGCAGCGATGAGCTGTGCCGTGCGGACGGCGGTGCCGGAAGGGGCATCCACCTTGTCCGGGTGGTGCAGTTCGATGATCTCCACCGATTCGAAGTACTTGGACGCCTTCGCGGCGAACGCGGAGGCCAACACGGAGCCGAGGGCGAAGTTCGGCGCGATCAGGACGCCCGTCTCCGGGTGCTCGGCCAGCAGGGATTCCAGTGCGGACAGGCGTTCGACGTCCCAACCGGTGGTGCCCACCACGGCGTGGATTCCGTGCTCGACGGCGAAGCGGACGTTCGCTTCGGTGCTTTCGGGGACCGTGAGGTCCACCAGGTACTGGGCACCAGAGGTGGTCAGCTGTTCCAGCGAGTCACCCCGTCCGAGGGCTGCGACGAGCTTCATGTCGGGAGCGGCGTCGATAGCCTTGACGGCCTCGGCGCCCATGCGTCCAGTGGCGCCGAGGACGGCCACCAGCTTGGGAACGGAGTGTTGTTCGGTCATGGCATTAACCCTACCGGCGGCGGTGGTTGGTGCAGGAACCGGGCGGCATGCGTTACCTCGCGGTGGGTCAGCCGCCTGCGCCTACCCATTCCACGGTGCCGTCGGAGAAGAACTGTTCCTTCCAAATGGGCACCTGTTCCTTGATGCGGTCCACGAGTTCGGAGCAGACGGCGAAGGCCTGGCCGCGGTGCGCGGCGGACACGGCGCACACCAGCGCGGGGTCGCCGATTTCCAGCATGCCGATGCGATGTGCTGCCCAGATGCGGACAGGCTGTTCAGCCCCGGCATCCCCTTCCGGGTCCTGTTCGGCAACAAGGCGGGCGACGACGTCGGCCATCACCTGGTGTGCCGTGGGATGCGCGCTGTAGCTGAGGCGCTGGACAGCCTTGCCGCCGTCGTGGTTGCGCACCACGCCGCTGAAGCTGACCACCGCGCCCGCGGTGTCGCTTTCCACCGCCGCTATGGCCTGGTCCACAGAGATGGGGTCCGGGCTCAGGACTGCCCTTACTACTTCGAATGCTTCAGTGCCCATGTCCGCCTTCCAACTGGTCGCAGAGGTGCCCGATCAGCGGGTCCAGGACGGTGAGCCCGTCCATGACGCCCTTGGGTGAACCGGGCAGGTTCACGATGAACGTGTGCCCTGCGGCGCCGGCGTAACCCCGGCTCAGGGACGCGAGCGGGGTTTTGGCAGCGCCCGCCCTCCTGATCGCCTCCATGATCCCGGGGATCTCCCGGTCCAGGAGCGGCAGGGTGACATCCGGCGTGCGGTCGTCGGGGCTTAGCCCGGTGCCGCCGCTGGTGATGATGACGGCGGGGTGCTGGGTGAGGAGCGCCCTGATGGCGGCACCTGCCGGGTCACCGTCGGGGACCACCATGGCCGGGAACACGTCAAAGCCATGCTCGGCGAGCCAGTCTGTAATCACGGGGCCGGTTTCGTCTTCGTAAATGCCGGCGGCCGCACGGGTGGAGGCAACGACGACGCCGGCCTTCCGCCCCTGTACCTCGCCGTGCACATGTGGGGCGGCCGCGCTGAAAGGTGTGGTCACAGTGCCCAGTCTCCGCTCTTGCCGCCGCTCTTGGCCAGCACCTTGATATCCGTCAGGACCGCGTGCTTGTCCACGGCCTTGATCATGTCGTAAACGCTCAGCGCCGCCACGGAGGCCGCCGTTAGGGCCTCCATTTCCACCCCGGTGACGCCGCGGGTTTTCACCGTGGAGCTGATGGTGACGGCCGCCGGACCAAGGTCGAAGTCGACCGTCACCTTGGACAGCGGCAGCGGATGGCAGAGCGGAATCAGGTCCGGGGTCTTCTTGGCGGCCATGATGCCGGCCACGCGGGCAACGGCCAGTGCATCCCCCTTCGGGAGCCCGCCGGTGCCCAGGAGCTGCATCACTTCGGCGGTGGTCCGGACCGTGGCGGTGGCCGTCGCCTCCCGGGTGGTCTCTGCCTTGGCGGAAACATCCACCATCTGGGCGCTGCCGTCCTGGCGCAGGTGCGTCAGGGCGGGGGTCTGTTCTGCGTTCACAGCATCCATACTTCCACCTCGTCCCCGGCAGCGAGTTCCGTTACGCCGGCAGGAACGTGGACCAGGACGTTCGAACCTGCCAGCGCGTGCATCAGGTGCGAGCTCTCGCCGCCTTCCAGCCGTACCGTCCCGTCCGGCTGCAGGCTGCCCCGCCGGACCTGGTGTTTGGGCCCGGGGGACCTGAGTTGCTGGGCTTGCCCTTCAAGGTCAAGGCGGGCGCGCAGGGGCAGCCGGGCCGCCGGTGCCCCGAGCAAGGTCGACAGGGCGGGCCGGAGGAACATCTCGAAGGACACCAGGCAGCTGACAGGATTGCCGGGAAACCCAAGGAAGGGGACGCCGTCGAACGTTCCGATTCCCTGGGGGCCACCGGGCTGCATTGCGACGTGAAGGAAGTCGACCGGTTGTTCCGCCATGGCCTGCCGCACCACCTCGTAGGCTCCCTTGCTGACCCCGCCGGTCGTGACGATCAGGTCCGCGTCCCGGCCTTCCGTCCGCAGTAGCGCCTGGAGTTCCGCAGGGTTGTCGTTGGAGATCCCGGCGCGGCGGACGCGAAGCCCTGCCTGCGTCATTGCCGCTTCCAGGAGGGTTCCGTTGGAGTCGTAGATCTTGCCCTCCGGCAGGGGCCGGCCCGGTTCAACTACCTCGTCCCCGGTGGTGACGAGCAGGACGGTCACCGCCCGGTACACCTCCACCTCCGTTATGCCAAGGGCGGCGAGCAGTCCCAGTTGCGCCGGCCCCAGGCAGGTTCTGGCGGCGAGCGCCCGCTCCCCTGCCGCAATGTCGCTGCCGGCGGCGCGCACGTACGTTCCCGGGGCGGTGGCAGGCAGCGTCACAACAGTGCCGTCCTGCTCCGGAAGGAAGTGGTCAGGCACCGATTTTTCAATAGGTACGACGGCGTCAGCCCCCGCCGGGATCATCGCACCTGTCATGATGGGCGCCGCAGCCCCCGGCCCAAGCGGCTGCGGGCTCGACCCGGCGGGAATGGGAGGCATGATGCGCAGCTCAGCGCCGCCGTCGGGGATGTCCGCGGAACGGACGGCATACCCGTCCATCTGGGAGTTGGCGAAGGGGGGAAGGCTGAGCGGAGCAAGGAGTCCGTGCACCAGCGCCCGGCCCAGGGCATCAGGCAGGGGAACAACTTCAGTGCGGGATTCTACCGCCAGCGGGGCGAGGAGGTCAGTGACTGCGGCCAGATGCGCGGCGACGGAGCGGGCGTTGTGGGCCTTGCCCGCAGGGGCGTGATGCGCAGTGGTCATGGGTACGCCTTTGGTCGCGGCCGTCAGGATTTCACGTCCACTCTAACCGTGTGGAATCCGGTGGCCCCGTCAGGCGCGGGCGGCCGTGATGTTTCATCCTGGGGCCGGCCGTTCATGTCGGTCGCGCGGACCTGGATTTCGTACTGCCCCGGTGTGAGGTCGACGGTCAGCTTCCACTGGTACCAAGTGTCGGCGGAGATGCCGGGCGCCAGCTCGGCTTCCCGCCAGGGCCCCCGGTTGAGCCGCACTTCCACCTTCCCGATGCCGGTGTGCTGGGCCCAGGCGACGCCGGCAAATACAACGGTTCCCGGGCTGACCGGGCGCCCGCTGCGCGGCACGTCGATCCGCGACGACGTCTTGATGGGTCCGCGCTCGGACCAGCCCCGCGGGGTCCAGTACCCGGCGTCGTCGGCAAACCTGGTGACCTTGAGTTCCGTCAGCCACTTGGTTGCCGAAACATAACCGTAAAGGCCGGGGACAACCAACCGGACGGGGAAGCCGTGCTCCAGCGGCAGTGGTTCACCGTTCATGCCGACGGCCAGCAGGGCATCCCGGTTATCCGTCAGCACCTCCAGGGGCGTTCCGGCGGTCCAGCCGTCGGTGCTGCGCGAGAGCACCATGTCGGATCCCGGCTGCGGTCCTGCCAGTGCCAGCAGGTCCCTGACCGGCCAGCCCAGCCAGCGGGCGTTGCCGATCAGGTCGCCGCCCACGTTGTTGGAGACGCAGGCGATGGTGATGTGGCGTTCGGTCAGGGGTTTGGCCATCAGGTCCGCGAAGGAGAGCTGGACCTCCCGGGGCCACCATGCCGGTGACTTTGAGCAGCCAGGTATCCGGGTTGACCGCCGGGACGGTGAGGGCTGTATCGATCCGGTAGAAGTCACGGTTTGGCGTGACCAGCGGCGGCATTCCCGCCACGCCGGACTCCGCGGCCGCCGGGATTGGCGGCGCCGGAGATGCCGGCGTTGGAAGGGTGATGCGGGCCCTGGCTTCGCTGACCGCGTTGGCGGCACCGCGCCAGATACCCGCCACGGCCCCGGCAACGGCGGCCAAAGCCGCGGTGCCGGCGAGGGCCTGGAGGAAGCTGCGGCGGGACCGGGATGGTGTGGGATCTGCTGTCCTTTCGCCGTCGCGGGTTGAGGCCGCTGACTGCCACGCCGCGAGCTTGCCCACCAGGAGCCGCAACAGCACGACGGCGGCACCCGCGGCCAGAAGCGGAAGCAGGAGTGCGACCGGGGCCGCTTGGGAACGCGTCAGGACTGCGGCAGCCCCGGCGAGGCCGAAGATGCCCGCCAGGACGGCCCCAGTGAACCGCCTCCGGAACTCAAGCACTCCGGCCAGTGCCGCCAGCCCGGCGATGACCAGCGCCATGCCCGTCAGCAGGGCAGCCTTATCGGCCGTACCGAAAAGGGAGATGGCCCAGTCCTTCACACCGGGAGGAACGGCATCGATCACCACTCCGCCGACGCCGGTCAACGGGGACAGGGACGGGCTGGCGAATCCTGCCAGCAACTCCCCCGCGGCGACCCCGCCGGCGACGGCCACCATCCCGGCGGCAGCGGCCCAACGCCCCCTTGTGTCCCGCACCCTAGCGCGCGGGACTCCCGGTTGCCGGACGGAACGTTCCGGCCGCCCCTGAAGGCCGCCGCCGTCGTCGTCCGCCCCGTACCTGTGCCCGGAACTGTTCACAACTCCCAGCATAGGTTCGTGGCACCCGGGTGACGCCGGGCCGGTCAGGGTGTGATGTGCCGCTCAAGGTGGCGTAGCCTGAATTCATGAGTGTCCAGCTAGGCATGCCCCAGCCGCGGGAGGAAGCAGCATCGGCCCTGCCGGGCGTTCCCCGTGCCAGGCCCGCGGATGCACCGGCCGGCCTGGCGGACCGATACGGCCGCCGCGCCACGGACATGAGGCTGTCCCTGACCGACAAATGCAACCTCCGCTGCACCTACTGCATGCCTGCCGAAGGCCTCGAGTGGTTGGCCAAGCAGGCAGTCATGTCCGCTGAAGAGATCGTGCGGATCGTCAAGGTGGGCGTGGATCAGCTGGGCGTCCGGGAGCTGCGGCTGACGGGCGGCGAGCCGCTGGTCCGGCACGACCTGGTGGACATCATCGCAGCCCTGCGGCGCAACCATCCGGACCTTCCGATCTCCATGACCACCAACGCCGTTGGCCTGGCGAAAAAGGCGGCCGCGCTCAAGGATGCCGGGCTGACGCGCATCAACGTCTCACTTGATTCCCTGCACGAGGAAACGTTCACCAAGCTGACCCGCCGTCCCTTCCTGAACCAGGTCCTCGCCGGTGTTGACGCCGCGTGGGCTGCCGGGCTGGGACCGGTCAAGCTGAACGCTGTCCTGATGCGCGGGATCAACGATGCCGAGTCGCCGCAACTGCTGGCCTGGGCCCTGGAGCGCGGGTACGAATTGCGGTTCATCGAGCAGATGCCCCTCGACGCCGACCACGGCTGGACGCGCCGCAACATGATGACCGCCGCCGAGATCCGCGGGCTGCTGTCCCGGGACTTCGTCCTCAGTCCCGATCCGCGGGAACGCGACGGCGCCCCTGCGGAGCGCTTTGAAGTACGACGGCGGGCGGCAGGTTCTCCTGATCCGGAGGGTCCCGTGCTGGGAACGGTGGGGATTATCGCCTCCGTCACCGAGCCCTTCTGCTCCGACTGCCGGCGCACCAGGATCACCGCCGAAGGCAAGATCATGAGTTGCCTGTTCTCGCGCGAGGAATACGACCTCCTGGGCCTGCTGCGCGCGGGTGCGAGCGACGCCGAGCTGGCGCACCGGTGGCAGGACGCCATGTGGATCAAACCCAAAGCCCACGGCATGGACCACGTGGGACTGGACGCCCCGGACTTCGTCCAGCCGGACCGCAGCATGAGTGCCATCGGGGGCTGACCGGAATGCTTGTACGCTACTTTGCTGCCGCACGCGCCGCCGCCGGTTTCGAGGAGGAGAAGTTCGACCTGCCCGGCGGCGCCACGGTGGCGGATCTGTTGGAGGCTGTTGCGGCCGTGGAGCGGCCGGAGCCTCCGTCGGGGACTCCCCCGCTGCCCAGTATCCTTTCCCGCAGCAGTTTCCTGCTCAATGAGGTGGCCGTGCGGGACCAGGCAACCGTGCTGGGTCCCGACGACGTCGTCGACGTGCTGCCGCCGTTCGCTGGGGGCTAGGCAGCAGGCTTTCCGGCCCTTGGGGTCCTGCCTGCTTGACGTTGCTCTCGCCCCCACTCTAAATGTCAGTGCCTCATTGGATGATTCTTTTATGGCAGTCATCAGTGGTGTTGGGGCAGGTGTGGAAGGTGTTCATGCCTCTGTGGCCGCCCTGGATGCGCTGGACGCCATGAGTGTGCTGGAGCGGGAGGATTCTTACCTGGCGTCCGGGGTTGGTGTTGGTTCGGGTGTTGATGTCCTGCGGCGGCGGTACGAGATCCGGCTGGAACGGCTGGAACTCGCGGCCCGGTTGGAGGCGCAGCTCGCGGCGATGAAGGCACGGGATGCAGCCGAGGCGGTCGGCTTCCAGCAGGCCATGACCCCGCCGGACGCGTCTG
This sequence comes from Arthrobacter sp. E44, assembly GCF_041877125.1. Taxonomy (NCBI): domain Bacteria; kingdom Bacillati; phylum Actinomycetota; class Actinomycetes; order Micrococcales; family Micrococcaceae; genus Arthrobacter; species Arthrobacter sp. E44. The sequence goes on along the minus strand of NZ_JBHDJA010000004.1, from coordinate 143,554 downwards.
TCCGGGACCGCACCTACGCCGAGATGTCCGTCGTGGAGGAGATCGCCGGGGTCCTGACCATCAGCTCCGCCGCCGCAGGTGCTCTGGTGGAGCAGTCCCGGAAGATCTGCTCCCTGCCACCGGTGTTCCAGGCCCTGGCCACCGGGGCCATGTCCTGGCAGCACGCAAGGGTTATCGCCGATGAAACCGAGGGCCTTGATCCGGCCGGTGCTGCTGCGCTGGTGGCGCACTTCTTCGACCCCGACGCACCCCACCCCGCCCGCGGCGCAGCCCCTGGCGAACTCGTCCCCTCCCGCTTCCGGGCCAAAGTCCGCGCCTGGCGCGAACGCCACCACCCCGAGACACTGCAGAAACGCCACGCCAAAGGGGTGGCGGACCGGCGGATGGAATACACCCCGGACCGGGACGGCATGGCCTGGGTCTCGCTCTACCTCCCCGGCGACACCGCCTGCGCCATCTGGAACCGCACCACCGCCACCGCCCGCGGCCTCCAAGGCCCCAACGAACCACGCACCATCACCCAACTCCGCCCCGACATCGCAGCATCCCTGCTCCTTGGATCAGCAAGCGAACCCGGCAAGGTCCCCACCCCGCGGGCCGACGTCCTGGTCACGGTGCCGGTGTTCTCCCTCCTCGGACTCACGGATGAGCCCGCAACGCTGGACGGGTTAGGGCCCATCCCGGCATCCATGGCCCGGAAACTGGTCGCCGACGGGGCGGACTCCTTCTACCGGGTCCTGGTGGACCCGAGAGACGGGGCACCCTTGGAGATCGGCCGGAAGAACTACCGGCTCACCGAAACCATCAAACGCTGGATCAGGATGCGCGACGGCAAATGCACCTTCCCCGGCTGCACCAACGGCACCCCGGACAACGACACCGACCACCTTCAGGCCTGGGAACACGGCGGAACCACCGGGGCCAGCAATCTGGCACAGCTCTGCCCGAAACACCACCGGCTCAAACACCACACCCAATGGACACCAGAGCCGGCAACAGAAGACAGATCACCCGGCTGGACCTCACCCACCGGCCGCCACTACAAACCCGAACACCCCCACCCAGAACCCACCCACTGGCCACCGGGAATCCTGCCGGCGGAAGCTATCGTGGCTGCCATGTCGGTGGACGCTCCACAGTGGCAGCAACTGCTCGCGGGCATGCCTGATTGGGCCGATCCACCACCCGAAGATCCACCCGGCCAAAACCTGCTCGAGCCGGGCGAACTATGCCCGACAGATCCACTGTGGGAGGACTTCTACGCGCAGCCCTTCATCCTGCCACCCGACCCGTTGCAGGAACTGGGAATGGGAAGCGCTGGAATCACAAACGTATTGCCAGCGCCGGACCGGCTAGCCGCCCGACCGGTGTCAAACGATCAGTATTGATGGGTCGGCAAGGCGCGCGGCCCGCAGGCAAGTACCGGGCACTCAGACACGGTGGAAGACAGACCGCATGAATGGCCTGTAGCTTGTGCCCTTTCCGTTCCTGGTGACTGGCGCTTTAGCGTCCGGCACCCCTTCACGCGCGGCCTCACGGGTTGCCCGCAATTCGCTGATATGCTGCAGCACGCCGGCCTCGACACTGATGGCGTGGCGCGTCCAGCCCGCACTGCTTGGCCGCTCAAGCCGGATGACGCCGTCGTGCCAAGTACAGCGCACGGCGGCAGCGGGCGGCACCCCAGTACTGTCGACGTAGTACCACAGGACGTCATTATGGTCTGGATCGACCGTGAAGATGCCGTGGCCCTCGAAGTGCGTACCGTCAGCCTCGACATGCCGATAGCTCTGGACGACCCCGATGCCGCCGGCCATCGGGCTGTAAGAAACCTCAGCGTCCACGGTGCGCTCGGGTCCCCAGGGACCGGCGGCGAGTATGGTGCTTCCCCGCCAATGGCCAAGCAGCCCGGAAAGGGCGGGGTGGGCACCCGGCGCGGGCCCGTCGTCGTCATTGTGGAGCCCGTAGCCGGGTCCACGCGCGGATCCCTCCACGACATTCCCCTTACCCCGGCGGCCAGGGAGCGGCACCGGATGGGGTTATCTTAAGCCCCCGCCCGGCCGTGTCCGTGCAAAGTGAGCGCGAGCAGCTGGACAGAAGCCGGGCCGCCAGCGTCCTACAGCCCGAAGGTTTCCGTCTCCTCGAAGGGGCCCACGACGGTGATGGTCCGCGGCGCGGCGGCGAGTTCGGCGGCCAGTTCCTGGACCTGTTCGGCGGTGACAGCCTTGATCAGGCGGAGGGTCTCGTCGATGTCCTGGTATTCCCCGGAGACCAGCTCGGCCCGGCCCAGACGGGACATCCGGGAGCCGGTGTCCTCCAGTGCCAAAACGATCCCACCGCCGAGCTGCCCCACTGCCTTGCGGAGTTCGTCGTCGGATATTCCGTGTTCGGCGAGTTTGTCCAGCTCTACGCCCAGCAGGTCCACCACCTGGCGGACCTTGGACGGCGTGCAGCCGGCATACATGCCGAAGTAGCCGGCGTCGGCGTAGGACGAGGCAAAGGAGTAGGTGGAGTACACAAGGCCGCGCTTCTCGCGGACTTCCTGGAACAGCCTGGAGGACATGCCGCCGCCCAGGACCGCGTTCAGGACACTCATCACGTAGCGGCGTTCGTCGGTGGCGACGATCGTGGGGCATCCCATGATGATGTTTGCCTGCTCCACGGCACGCTTGACCACGTGCAGACCGGCCGTCCCGGTAATCAGGGCGCGTTCGGTGGAACGGCGCTGCACGGGTGCCGCGTCGGACTGCAGCGACCAGCCGGCAGACTCGAGGGCATCCACCACAAGTCCGCATACGACGTCGTGGTCCAGGCCGCCTGCCGCGGTGATGACCAGTTCCTCCGGCTTGTAGTACCGGCGGTAGTGCTCCCACACCGAGTCCCGGGCCACGGCCCTGATCGCGGCGGGCGTGCCGCCGATGGGACGGCCCAGCGGGTGGCTGCCGAGGACCGCGGCGACAAAATGCTCGTGGGCAACGTCGGTGGGGTCATCGCTGTCCATGGCAATTTCTTCCAGGATGACGTCGCGTTCCTGCTCCATCTCATCCGGGTCCAGTACGGCCCCAGTGATCATGTCCGCGATGACGTCGATGGCCATGGGCAGGTCGGTGTCCAGGACCCGGGCAAAGTAGCAGGTGCTTTCCTTGGCTGTTGCCGCGTTGGATTCCCCGCCCACCTCATCGAACGCCGAAGCGATCTCCAGGGCGGTGCGCCGCTTGGTGCCCTTGAACAGCAGGTGCTCGAGGAAGTGGGTGGATCCGTGCTGGCCGGGGGCTTCATCCCGGGATCCGACGCCTACCCAGAACCCGATGGTGGCTGACCGCTGGCCCGGCATCGCCTCCGTCAGTACCCGCACGCCTCCTGGCAGCACTGAACGGCGGACCTCGGACCCGCCGTCGGAGCCGTGGACCAGGGTGTCGCCGGCGTGGTTCTGCTCAAGCGGCAGGGGTACAACAGTCATTGATGCCTTTCAGGAGGGGCAGGCGGATCTGGCTGCCATCGTAACAGCGGCGGGACCGGTGGATCATCCACCGGTCCCGCCGATTCATGCTTGTGCCGGGAAGCCCGGGCTATTAGACCTCGGCGCCCTCAGCAGGCTCCGTGGCGTGAACGCGCTCGGTCTCGTCGGCGCCTTCCTCTTCGGCCACGACGGGAGACAGGGACAGCTTTCCACGGTCGTCGATCTTGGTGATTTCCACCTGGATCTTCTGGCCCACGGAAACAACATCGTCGACATTGTCCACGCGCTTGCCGCCTGCGATCTTGCGGAGCTCGGAGATGTGCAGGAGGCCGTCCTTGCCCGGGGTCAGCGACACGAAGGCACCGAAGGTGGTGGTCTTGACGACCGTGCCCAGGTAGCGTTCGCCGATCTCGGGGACCTGCGGGTTGGCGATGGCGTTGATGGCGGAGCGTGCTGCGTCGGCAGACGGGCCGTTGGTGGCGCCGATGTAGACGGTGCCGTCGTCCTCGATGGAGATGTCCGCGCCGGTGTCCTCCTGGATCTGGTTGATCATCTTGCCCTTGGGGCCAATGACCTCGCCGATCTTGTCCACGGGGATCTTGACGGCGATGACGCGCGGCGCGAACTCGGAGAGCTCGTCCGGGGTGTCGATGGCCGAGTTGATGACCTCGAGGATGTGCAGGCGGGCTTCGCGGGCCTGCTTCAGTGCTGCTGCCAGCACGGAAGCGGGGATGCCGTCGAGCTTGGTGTCCAGCTGGATGGCCGTGACGAACTCGGAGGTACCGGCAACCTTGAAGTCCATGTCACCGAAGGCATCTTCGGCGCCGAGGATGTCAGTCAGGGCTGCGTAGCGGGTCTGGCCGTCCACCTGGTCGGAAACCAGGCCCATGGCGATGCCGGCGACGGCGGCCTTCAGGGGCACACCGGCGTTCAGCAGGGACAGGGTGGAGGCGCAGACGGAACCCATCGACGTCGAACCGTTGGAGCCGAGCGCCTCGGACACCTGGCGGATGGCGTACGGGAATTCCTCGCGGGACGGCAGCACGGGCACGATGGCGCGTTCGGCCAGGGCGCCGTGGCCGATTTCGCGGCGCTTGGGCGAGCCCACGCGGCCGGTTTCACCGGTGGAGTACGGCGGGAAGTTGTAGTTGTGCATGTAGCGCTTGCGCGTCACCGGCGACAGCGAGTCGATCTGCTGTTCCATCTTGAGCATGTTCAGCGTGGTGACACCCATGATCTGGGTCTCGCCGCGCTCGAAGATGGCGGAACCGTGGACGCGGGGCAGGACCTCAACCTCGGCGGTGAGCTGGCGGATGTCCGTCAGGCCGCGGCCGTCGATGCGGACCTGGTCCTTCAGGATGCGCTGGCGCACCACGTGCTTGGTGACCGAGCGGAAAGCTGCGGAGAGTTCCTTTTCGCGGCCTTCGAACTGGCCTGCCAGGCTGGCAAGGACCTCGTCCTTGAGTGCGTCGGAAGCGTTGTCGCGTTCCTGCTTGTCTGCGATCTGGAAGACGGCGGCAAGCTTGTCGGCTGCAGCGGACTCGACGGCGGCGTAAGCGTCGTCCTCGTAGTCCAGGAAGACCGGGAACTCGACGGTGGGCTTGGCGGCGCGTGCGGCGAGGTCGGCCTGGGCGTCGCAAAGTGCCTTGATGAAGGGCTTTGCAGCCTCCAGGCCCTCGGCCACAACCTCTTCGGTGGGGGCGGTGGCGCCCTGTTCCTTGATGAGGTTCCAGGAGTTGTCCGTGGCTTCGGCCTCGACCATCATGATGGCGACGTCATCACCGGCAACGCGGCCGGCAACCACCATGTTGAACACGGAGTTTTCCAGCTGGGAGTGCTTGGGGAAGGCAACCCACTGGGATCCGTTTTCGTCGTTCACCAGGGCAACGCGGACACCGCCGATGGGGCCGGAGAACGGCAGGCCGGACAGCTGGGTGGACATCGAGGAAGCATTGATGGCCACGACGTCGTACAGCTCGTCGGGGTTGATGGCCAGGACGGTCACTACGATCTGGACCTCGTTGCGCAGGCCCTTGATGAAGGCGGGGCGCAGCGGGCGGTCCATCAGGCGGCAGGCCAGGATGGCTTCGGTGGAGGGGCGGCCTTCGCGGCGGAAGAACGAGCCCGGGATGCGGCCCGCGGCGTACATGCGCTCTTCGACGTCGACGGTAAGGGGGAAGAAGTCGAAGCCTTCACGCGGGTGCTTGCCGGCGGTGGTGGCGGACAGCAGCGCGGTGTCATCGTCGATGTACACCATGGCTGCGCCGGCGGCCTGCTTGGCGAGGCGGCCGGTTTCGAAGCGGATTACACGCTTGCCGAAGCGGCCATTGTCAATGACTGCTTCTGAGAACTGGATTTCGGGACCCTCCAAGAGAGTCACCTCCGTTTCTGTTTGACGGAAGTCCAGCCGCATCAACCCAGCCCAGCATCTGTCTACTGGCCCTGCACCCGGTCATCGATCGAGACCCACGGGCCGCCGGCTTCTGTCGACGAAGCCGTTCCCGGGGATCACTACCGAGGACCGCGAATGCGTGATGCGGTTGATCCTCCTGTTTAGTTTTTCATTTGAAGAGGGCGGCCCGTTCCGGATGGGAAGGGCCGCCCCAAAGCCAGACTAGCGGCGCAGGCCGAGGCGCTCGATGAGCGAACGGTAGCGGGCGATGTCAGTCTTCTTGAGGTAGCCCAGCATGCGCTTGCGGCGACCAACCATGGCCAGCAGACCGCGCTGGGTGTGGTAGTCGTGCTTGTGCTCCTTCATGTGCTCAGTCAGATCCTTGATCCGCTGGGTCAGGACCGCAACCTGGACCTCCGGTGAACCGGTGTCGCCTTCGGCGGTTGCGTATTCCTTGATGATGGACTGCTTTACAGCGGCGTCAAGTGCCACAATTACTCCTTGGGAATGTGCCGTGAGGGCCCAGGTCAGTAACTCACTGCCGGGTCTGCCGCCAACGTCCTGAACCGGAAAACCGGAGGAGGCGCCAACAACAGGAGCCAGCCGCCACGGACTGCAGCCGGATCCATCGTCCAGTTTACCGGCCCCGGCCTAACCTTGTCGAAACAGTGCGGTCGCGGCAGTGTTGGCAGAACAGTCCAATCCGAACAGCGGGGCACTCAGCCCTGCAGCCGGTCCCGGATGGCCGCCATGCCCTGCAGCACTTCGGCGAAGCTGGTGCTCATCGGGGACAACCCCACCCGGATGCCGTGCGGCGAGCGGAAATCCGGAATAACGTCTCCGTCCCAGAGCGCTTCGACGGTGGCCTTGGTGAAGTCGGGGTGGTCCACGGTGATGTGGCCGCCCCGCTCCCCCGGCTCCCGGGGCGATGCCAGCTGCGCCCCCAGCGGGGCCAGCCATGCGTCGAAGACTTCCACGGCGAAATCGGTCAGTGCCACGGACTTTTCCCGGATGGCGGCCATGGACGCTTCCTCGATGAGGTCCAGGGTGCCCTGCATGGCAATCATGCCGAAGACGGCGGGAGTGCCGCTGAGGAAACCCCGGATGCCCTGGGCTGGTTCATAGCCGGCCCCCATTTCGAACGCGTCCTTGCGCCCCATCCAGCCCCAGATGGGCTGGTTCAGTGCGGGCAGGTGGCGGGCGTTGACGTAGGCAAAGGCCGGCGACCCCGGGCCTCCGTTCAGGTACTTGTACGTGCACCCGGCGGCAAAATCCACGTCCGCGCCGTCAAGGCCGATCTCCACCGACCCCGCGGAATGGCAAAGGTCCCACACCACCACGGCGCCGGCGTCGTGCACTGCCGCGGTGATGCCCGGCAGGTCGGCGAGGTGGCCGGAGCGGTAGGCGATCTGGCTGAGGAGTACGACGGCGGTGCGTGGCCCGGTGGCCTGGCGCACCTGCTCAAGGGTCACCCCGGCGGCGGGGTCCGGCTGGATCCACCGGAGGGTCAGGCCCTCCTCGAGGGCGATGCCCTCCACCAGGTACCGGTCGGTGGGAAAGTTTTCGGTGTCCAGCACGAGCTCGTTGCGGTCCGGGTCCTGCACCGCGGCAAGGGCTGCCCGGATCAGCTTGTACAGCACCACGGTGGTGGAGTCGGCGATGATGGTCTGCCCCGGAGCGGCGCCAAGGACCGCGCGGCCCAGCTGGTCGCCGATGGCCTGGGGCAGGGCAAGCCACTTCTCGTCCCAGCCCCTGATGAGCCGGCCTCCCCATTCATCCCGGATAAACGCGGCAACATCGTCGGCAGTGCGCTTCAGGGGCCGGCCCAGGGAGTTGCCGTCCAGGTAGGACAGCGGCGTGTCCGTGCCGATGAACAGGTCCCGGAAGCGAGCCAGGGAATCACGGCGGTCCAGCTCTTCGGCCCGCTGCCGGAGTTCGCCCAAGGCCACGTCGGTGCTGTTTTCCTGGTGGATGCTCATTGTCCAATCTCCGTCCTGACAGCGAATAGTTCCGGGAAGAACGTCAGTTCCAGGGCCTTCTGCAGGAAGGTCACACCGCTGGATCCACCCGTGCCGGTCTTCATGCCGATGGTCCGCTGCACGGTGCGCAGGTGCCGGAACCGCCAGAGCTGGAAGTTGTCCTCCAGGTCCACCAGTTCCTCGCACGCTTCGTAGGCGGCCCAGTTGTCCGCGGCGTTTTCGTAGATGTGCTTGAAGAGCGGGACCAGTTCCGGGGCGAACTCGTGGGCCAGCGTCACGTCCCGGTCCAGGACGGAACGGGGCACGTCGAACCCCTGCCGGGACAGGTAGGCCAGGAACTCGTCGTAGATGCTGGGTGCGGCCAGCAGCTCCGCCAGCATCCCGTGGGCCTCCGGGTCGGATTCGAAGATGGGCAACATCTTGCTGTTCTTGTTGCCAAGGACAAACTCCACCGCGCGGTACTGGGCGGACTGGAATCCGGACGAGTTGCCCAGGAAGCCGCGGAACTGCGAGTACTCGGTGGGCGTAAGGGTGGCCAGGACGGACCACTGCTCGGTGAGGGTCTTCTGGATGTGCTTGACCCGGGCAATGCCCTTGAGGGCCGAGCCCAGGTCGTCCTCCCGGAGCCAGGCGGCCGCGCTGCGCAGTTCGTGCAGGACCAGTTTCAGCCACAGCTCCGTGGTCTGGTGCTGGATGATGAACAGCAGCTCGTCGTGGTGCTCAGGCTGGCTGACCGGCTGCTGGGCACTGAGCAGGGTGGGAAGCTGCAGGTAGGAGGCGTAGCTCATCCGCGAGCTGAAGTCGCGGACAATCCCCTGGTCCAGGTTGCGGGTGTTCTTCTCGACGGACACGCACTGCCTTTCGTTGTTCTCATCCCTGGCGGATGAGGCTGGGGTCAGCGGCCGGCCAGGATCTGGTGGGCCTGGGCGACGTCCAGACGCATTTGCTCCACCAGGGCCTCAGGGCCACGATAGGCCACCATGCCGCGGAGCCGCTGCACGAATTCGACGATGACTGTCTGGTCATACAGATCGAAGTCCTCCACGGCTTCCTCCGGCCTGTCGATCACATGCGCCTCCACCTGCCGGCTGACGCCGTCGAATGTGGGGTTGGAGCCTACCGAGATCGCTGCCGGCCAGCGCTTGCCGGCCTGGTCCACCAGCCAGCCCGCGTATATGCCGTCCGCGGGGATCAGGCCGGTGGCATTTGAGGAAAGGTTTGCCGTGGGGAAGCCAAGCGCCCTGCCCCTGGCGGCGCCGTGGACCACTTCGCCGCGCATCCGGTGCGGGCGGCCCAGGACGGACGCGGCGGTGGCGACGTCACCCTCCTGCAGCGCCTCCCGCACCCAGGTGGAGGAACAGCGGCGGTCCGTGCCGTCGTCGTCATGCAGGGGGTAGCCCTCGGAGCCGAACTCGCTGATGACCTGGACGTCGAAACCGAATTTGTCGCCCAGGGCCTTCATGGTCTCAAGGTCGCCGGAGTTGCCGCGTCCGAAGCGTGCATCATGGCCGATGACCACCTGGCTGGCGTGCAGGCAATCAACCAAGTACTGCTCCACGAACTCTTCGGCCGTGAGGCTGGCAAGGTCCAGTGAGTACTTGACCACCAGGATGGCGTCCAGGCCCAACTCGCCGAGCGCCTCCAGCTTGTCATCCAGGCCCATGATGAGCTCCGGCGCCGCCTCGGGCCGGTGGATGACCGCCGGGTGGGGGTCGAAGGTGATGGCCACGGCCTTGGCCTGGGAGAGCCGGGCAGAACGGATCAGCTGGGACAGCACCTGCTGGTGGCCGCGGTGAACGCCGTCGAAGTTGCCGAAAGTGACAACAGATGGGCCGAAGTCCGCCGGGACATCGGACGGATCGTTCCAGATGTAGACCATCACCCTCGCCTTAAGCTGCGTGCAAGCATCAACGTTCCACCGGCCGTGCGGCCGGTGAACTCTTCAAGGTTACCCGGATTCTCTGCGCGGCTTTTGCCGTCACTCCGCAGCCTTGGCGGAACCCGCCGCGACCTTCGAGGGGCGGCGGCGGTACAGCCATACCAGGCCCAGGATGGGCAGCAGCAGGGGGATGAAGCCATAGCCGCGGCCGAACAGGGACCAGACGGTTTCATGCGGGAACTGCACGGAGTCCAGGATGCTCAGCGTCCCCACCACCAGGACCCCGGCGAGCTCAACCAGAACGGCCGCAACGGAGACCTTGAACCAGGTGGTTCCTGCCTTGGCCAGCGATACCGTCGCCAGGATATACACCACGGCGGCGAACGCGGAGAGCAGGTAGGCCAGCGGAGCCTCGGAGAATTTGGTAAGGATCTGGTATCCGGCACGGGCGGTGGCCGAGATGGCGAACACCCCGTATACCGCGATCAAAAGGCGGCCGGGACCGGTGTTGCGGGTATTGCGGACGGGTGCGTCGCCGGCGGCCGCGCGGGCCTGCTGCTCTTTCATTTCTGCTGCTTCTTCCACTTCAGTACCAGATCTGGTTCATTCGGGCAGCCATCACCAGCGCAGTGACACCGACCGCGGCCAGGACAAAGTTGCTCCATCGCGTCCGCTCCAGGATGGCCCAGTAGATCGCCGCGGGCGGCAGGAGCATGGCGGTGGCCATGTAGCCCCAAAACTCCCACGCTTCGCCGGCGATGGGTTCCCCGGCGATGACGCGGACGATCGAACCCACCAGGTAGACCACCAGGGCTGCTTCCACTGCCACGACGGACAGGAGGGTGACGTCGTTGGGCGCCTTCCTCAGGATCCCCGCCCCCAGGCAGAGCACCGTGGACACCAGGCCGACGACGAGGATGATCCAAAAGTATGCGTCCACGCCTACGCCTCCGCGGCTGCTGTGGCGGCCGCCCCGTTCCCATGTCCGGTCCCGGTTCCGGGCGCGAAGACAAGGACCGGTTTGGCGTAGCTGCCCGCATCGGCGAGGAGCGCCACCAGGCTGCCGTCGGGGGCGAAGCCCGCCGCAGGGTGCTCAGCGGTGGCGGCGCCCGGGGTACCGGCAGCCGTGCCGGCAGCGATCCGGCGGCCGAAGGAGATTTCGGCGGTTTCCTGGGCCGTGAGCTCACGGTTGGGCATCAGGGAACGCGCGGCCAGGGACATGTCCAGGACGTTGAGGTCTTCCGCGAGCTGTTCCAGGGTACGCGCCTGGTCAAGGGTGTACGGACCCACCTGGGTCCGTCGGAGGGCGGTGAGGTGTCCGCCGACGCCAAGGGCGTTGCCGAGGTCCCGGGCCAGGGCGCGGATATACGTGCCGGAAGAGCATTCGACGGTGACATCCAGGTCCACGACGCCGGCCGTGGGGTCCCTGCGGATGGCATGGACGTCGAACCGGTGGATGGTGACGGGGCGCGCGGCGAGCTTGACGTCCTCGCCGGACCGCACCCGTGCGTAGGCGCGTTCGCCGTTTACCTTGATGGCGCTGACGCTGCTGGGCACCTGCTGGAGCTCCCCCGTGAGTGCCGCGACGCCGTCGTATATCTCCTCGTCAGTGACGTCTGCGGCACTGGTGGTGGTCGTGACCTCGCCCTCCGCGTCATCCGTCACCGTGGACTGACCCAGCCGGATGGTGGCGGTGTAGGTCTTGGAAGTGCCCACGATGTAGGTCAGCAGGCGGGTTGCTTTGTTGATGCCGAGCACCAGCACGCCGGTGGCCATGGGATCGAGTGTTCCAGCGTGCCCTACTTTCCGGGTCCCTGCGAGGCGCCGCATCCGGCCAACCACATCATGGCTGGTCCATCCCTGCGGCTTGTCCACTATCACCAGTCCAGAAAGCACGCCTCCCAGTATATCGGCGCAGGTTGGAGCCGCCGTACGGACCACCGCGACGGCTAGGATGGCTGGCATGCCTGAGCTTGCCGCCCATGTCCGCGACGTGCCCGTGAACCAGATCCGGGAGATCACCGAGGCCGCCTGGCGGACCCCGGGCGCCATCGTGTTGAGCATCGGCGAGCCCGGCTTCCCGCTCCCCCGGCACGTCCTGGACGCAGGTATCGCCTGCCTGGACCGCGACGAAACCAACTACACCCCCAACGCCGGAATCCCGGCCCTCCGCGAGGCGTTCGCCGCCAGGTTCCGGGAGGAACAGGGCGTGGACGTCGGCGCCGACCGGGTGTACGTGGTCTCCGGTGCGCAGCAGGGCCTGCACTTCGCCATGAGCCTGCTGCTCTCCCCCGGCGACGAGATCCTCATCCCCAATCCCGGCTACCCCACCTTCGCCATGACCAGCCGGCTGCTGAACGCCGTTCCCGTGGGGTATCCGCTGCATCCGGAACACGGCTTCCAGCCACGTGTTGCCGACGTGGAAGCACTCATCACCAGCCGCACCCGGGTGCTGGTGCTCAACTCACCCTCCAACCCGCTCGGTGCCGTGCTCAACGGGGAACTGGTGCGGGAACTGGTGGAGCTGGCCCGACGGCACGACATCTGGGTCATCTCCGACGAATGCTACGAGGCGTTCACCTACGACGTCCCGCATGTCAGCCCGGCCAGGTTCGACGGCGGCACGGAGGCGGATGCGCGCGTGTTCACTTCGCTGACACTGTCCAAGACCTACGGACTGACCGGGCTGCGGATCGGCGCACTGGTCTGCCCGCCGGGGCTGGAACAGAAGATGGACAACGTCATGGAATCGATCGTCTCCTGCGTGGCCTCCGCCCCGCAGTACGCGGCGCTGGCGGCGCTGACCGGCCCCCAGGACTACGTCCGGCACGCGCATCAGCACTACCGCGGGAACCGGGACGCTGCTTCGGCAGTCCTTGCCGCAAAGGGCATCCGCTACCTGCCGGCACAGGGCGCGTTTTACCTGTGGGCCGATATGTCCCACGTATCCGGCGGCGACGTGCGGGGATGGGTCCGGCGCTTCCTTGCTGACTCCGGCGTGGCGTTGGCTCCGGGGACGGCGTTCGGCTCCATCGGCGAGGGCTGGGTGCGGATCGCGCTGTGCGGGCGGAAAGAGGACCTGCTGGCGGGACTTTCCCGGCTGCCGGACGCCCGGTCCTAGGTCCGGCAGGCCTCACCTCCGGCGCGGGCGGGCGCGGGCAGGCGCGTCAGCTGCGGGCGCCGGCGAGGGCCCTGTCCAGCCAAGACCGAAGGACTTCTGCGGGTGCGGCGCCTGCCTGGCGGGCGGCGACCTTCCCGTCAACGAGCACCATCAGCGTGGGAATGGCCTGGACGTCGAACCGCCGCGACAACCCGGGCGATTTGTCCACATCCACCTTCACCAGCTTGATCTTGCCGGGCCGTTCCCGCGCCAGCTTGTCCAGGACCGGGCTGACCATCCGGCAGGGTCCGCACCAGGCCGCCCAAAAATCGACCAGCACCGGTACTGGGGATTGCTCCGCCACGGCAGCGAAGTCGCCGTCACCCGCCGCCACGATCCAGGGCAGGTCCGCCTTGCAGTTGCCGCAACGGGGGTGGCCTGACGCCTGGGCGGGCACGCGGTTGGTCTTTCCGCAGGAGGGGCAGGCAAGCAGCGTGGGTTCCATGGTCAGTATTCCTTCCTGCTGTCAAAGGCGCGCCAGGCCTGGAAGGGGGCGTCCGACGTCGGGATGTCACCCCGGGTGACCGGCATCAGTTCCGGTGCGGCGCCGCTGAAATAGTCGTAGAAGAGGGCGTCGTCGAAGCCCGCGGCTGCGGCGCCATGGCGGTCCGCGGCGAAATAGACGTGCCCGATTCGAGCCCACAAAGCTGACGCCAGGCACATGGGGCAGGGCTCGCAGCTGGCGTAGAGGACCGATCCCGTGAGGTCGAAGTCCGCTGTTGCTGCCGCTGCCGCCCGGATGGCAACCACCTCGGCATGGGCGGTGGGGTCGTTGTCCCGGGTCACCCTGTTGACGCCGGAGTGGACCCGTCCGTCGGGCGTCACCACCACGGCCCCGAACGGTCCGCCGCCCTGGCCCACGTTCGCCGTGGCGAGATCCACTGCCTGTTCGAGGTATGGGGCCCCTTCGACGTGTCGGGTCCGGTCGAGGCGCTGGGCCCGTTCGACGTGTTCCGGGGAGCTGTTTCCGTGGTCTGCGGCGGTCATAGCACGATCCTAGCCACCGGTGACCCGTTGGGGGATGGAAAGGGGGCCAGGAAGGGGGGACGCCCGCAAACACTACCCGCCGGTACGGGCCTACTCTTGCGCCGGGGGATACATATTTTGCCTCTGCCGAGGCTTCCATATCCGGCCCGCAAGGGCCCCGCACCCCGGAGTACCCAATGAAGAGAAGACTCGCAGTCTTAGCCTGTATCACCGCCTCGGCCGCTGCCATAGCGTCCGGAGGCCCGGCCGCAGCTTCCACCAAAGCGCCGGATTACCAGGTACTTGCAGGCGGCCTGGTCTCGCCGCTGCACGTCGCTGCAGGAAACGGCAAGGCGGTCCTGGTGTCCCAGGATTTTGCCGGGAAACTAACGCGCATCAACCGGGACGGATCAACCGGGGACCTGGCGACCGGCACGCCGGAGGGCTGGGAAGTAGCCGGTTCCGATACCCGCGGCAGCACAACGTACTACCTGGAAAGCGTCGGCGCCGGTCAGGGTGACCCGGCCGGACTGCACGGATTCCTGAAGTCGATCGACGCCAAGGGCGGCGTGGACACCATCGCAAACTTTGCCGATTACGAGCGGCGCCACAACCCGGACGGCGACCAGCGCTACGGATTCGGCAATGACGTGAGCGCAGCGTGCCTTGCAGGGTGGCCGGCCTTCGCGCCTGCCAAGTACAAAGGCCTGGTGGACTCGCATCCGTATGCCCTGGCAGTGAAGGACGACACCGCGTATGTCGCCGATGCCGGGATGAACGCTGTCCTCAAGGTCAACCTGAAAGACGGTGACATCGACACCCTCGCTGTCCTGCCTCCACGGCCGGCGGTCATTCCCAAGGGATTGGTCATTCCCACCGACATGCAGGGCGGGACCTTCAAGGTGCCCGACTGCGTGGCCGGCCATAAGTATGCCTTCGAACCCGTCCCGACGGACGTCGCGATGGGACCGGACGGCATGCTCTATGTGACGTCGCTGCCCGGCGGACCGGAAGGACCGGAACTGGGCGCCCGTGGTGCCATTTTCAAGGTGAATCCGTGGAACGGGGACGTGGACCTCTGGGCCGACCATATCCTCAGCCCCACGGGTGTGGCTGTGGCCGGCAACGGTGACGTGTATGTTGCGTCGCTGTTCGGTGGCGAGATCCTGAAGTTCACCTGCGACGGCGACCGTTCGACGTTCCTGAAGGTGAACATGCCGGCTGACGTCGACATCAGGGGGAACAACCTCTACGCCACGGTCGACGCGCTGGGCGACCCGATGCAGCCGCCCGCCGGAAAGGTCATCAAGGCCGATCTCGGGTAGCAGGCCGTGACAACGCCCCGGCTTAAAGGACGGGGTGGGTTAAAAGCAGCCAGGGCCCGGGATAAGCTCCCGGGCCCTGGTGTGCGTCTTACTTGTTGCCGTCCTCGTTGAGGTCTTCATCGTCGCTGAGGTCCAGGTCCTCTTCGTCGAAGTCGTCCTCATCGATGTCCACGTCGCCGGACGCGTCGGACTTGTACGGGTCCGCGTCGCCTGCGTGCCGGGCGTTGGCGGCAAGGGCTGCCACCTCGGCATCCCGCTTGCGGGCCTCCCGCAGCAGCTCCTCCAGGTTGGAAGCATTGACCGGGATCTGGTCGGCGACGAATTCGAGGGTGGGGGTCAGGCGGACGGTGATGTTCCGGCCCACCTCCTGCCGAAGCACACCCTTGGCCTTCTCAAGCCCCTTGGCAGCATCGGCCTGGACAGCCTGGTCGCCGAGGACGGTGTAGTAAACAGTGGCGTGCTGCAGGTCGTTGGTCACGCGGGCATCAGTAACAGTAACGCCCTCAACCCGCGGATCCTTGATCCTCCGGCCCAGGGCCTCAGCAACAACAACCTTAATCCGCTGCGCCAACTTGGCAGCACGTGCCGGATCAGCCATGAACAACTCCTATAAGAAGAAAAAATTAGGGACGTACGACGGCGGCAACAGGGCAGCCAACGGACGTTTCAGTTATCTGCCACGCACCTGGGGCCGGGACGCCCGCACTATGGCGAGTGTACGACGGACCTGCGTTGGGTTTTTCCGGCGGCCTGGGAGTGGCATCGGGCCTGCCGAAGCTGGGTGCCCGACGTCGTCAGACGTTGGCTACCCAGCGAAGGGGCGGGGCCGCCGGAAAAATCCAACGGCCCCGCACCTGGCACTGCTGACAGCCCGAAGGCCGGCCAGACTAGACGCGCGGCTTCTCGCGCATCTCGAAGGTTTCGATGATGTCACCTTCGGTGATGTCGTTGTACGAGCCAAGACCGATACCACATTCGAAGTCCGTGCGGACCTCGGTGACGTCGTCCTTGAAGCGCTTGAGCGTCTCAACGGTGAGGTTGTCGCCGATGATTTTGCCATCGCGGCTGACGCGGGCCTTGGCGTTGCGTCGGATAACACCCGAGCGCACGATCGAGCCTGCAATGTTGCCGAACTTGGAGGAACGGAACACTTCGCGGACCTCGGCGGTGCCGAGCTGGACTTCTTCGTATTCCGGCTTGAGCATGCCCTTGAGCGCTGCTTCGATGTCATCGATTGCTGCGTAGATGACGGAGTAGAAGCGCATGTCCACGCCTTCGCGGTCTGCCAGTTCGGCAACCCGCTCGGCGGGCTTGACGTTGAAGCCGATGATGACGGCGGAGTCGACCGTTGCCAGGTTGACGTCGTTCTGCGTGATCGCACCGACGCCGCGGTGGATGACGCGCAGCTGCACGCCTTCGCCGACGTCGATCTTGAGCAGCGCGTCTTCGAGGGCTTCGACGGCACCGGACACGTCACCCTTGAGGATGAGGTTGAGGGTGTCGATCTTGCCTTCGGCGACGGCCTGGTCGAAGTCCTCCAGGCTGATGCGCTTGCGGCGCTTGGCCAGGGCTGCGTTGCGGTCGGCTGCTTCACGCTTCTCGGCGATCTGGCGGGCGGTGCGCTCGTCAGCGGTCACGAAGAAGGTGTCACCGGCGCGCGGCACGTTGGACAGACCCAGCACCTGGACGGGGCGGGACGGACCGGCCTCGGTCAGGGCGCTGCCGTCGTCGTCGAACATCGCACGGACGCGGCCGTGGGCCGTGCCTGCCACGATGGTGTCGCCGACGCGCAGGGTACCGGACTGCACCAGGACGGTGGCAACCGCACCGCGGCCCTTGTCCAGGTTGGCTTCGATCGCGATGCCGCGGGCGTCCTTGTTCGGGTTGGCGCGCATGTCCAGGGCTGCGTCTGCGGTGAGCAGGACAGCCTCGAGCAGCTCGTCAATGTGCAGGTTCTGGCGGGCAGAGACCTCCACGAACATGGTGTCGCCACCGTATTCCTCGGGAACCAGGCCGTACTCGGTCAGCTGGCCGCGGACCTTCTCCGGGTTGGCGCCTTCCTTGTCGATCTTGTTCACGGCCACGACGATCGGCACGTTGGCCGCCTGGGCGTGGTTGAGGGCTTCAACGGTCTGCGGCATCACGCCGTCGTCCGCTGCGACCACCAGGATGGCGATGTCGGTGACCTTGGCACCACGGGCACGCATGGCGGTGAACGCCTCGTGGCCCGGGGTGTCGATGAAGGTGATCTTGCGATCGTCGCCTTCGTGGTTGTGCGTGACCTGGTAGGCACCGATGTGCTGGGTAATGCCGCCGTGCTCGCCCGCCATGACGTCGGACTTGCGGATGGCATCGAGCAGGCGGGTTTTACCGTGGTCAACGTGGCCCATGACGGTGACTACCGGCGGACGTGCCTCGAGTTCCTCATCGCCTTCGGCTTCGAGTTCGGCGTCAAAGTCGATGTCGAAGCTGGAGAGCAGCTCGCGCTCCTCGTCCTCCGGGGAGACGACCTGGAGCTTGTAGCCCAGTTCCTCGCCGAGCAGGGC
Organism: Arthrobacter sp. E44; assembly: GCF_041877125.1. NCBI lineage: Bacteria > Bacillati > Actinomycetota > Actinomycetes > Micrococcales > Micrococcaceae > Arthrobacter > Arthrobacter sp. E44. The sequence goes on along the minus strand of NZ_JBHDJA010000004.1, from coordinate 125,850 downwards.
GAAGGTGTCCTCGTCCAGCGACTGGGTGGCGGTGGCCATCTCACCAAGGTGGAACAGCACGGTGACCAGCGCGGCGGGGTTTGCCTCGATCTTGTCGGCGAAGTCCGTGATGGACGAACCACGGCGAAGCCGGATGACGGTGTTGCCGTCGCCGCGGGGTACGCTCACGCCACCCAGCGACGGGGCACTCATCTGCTCAAGTTCCTGGCGCTTTGCGCGCTTGGACTTGCGCTGCTTGCCACGGCCAGCGCCGCCCTTGCCGAAGGCACCCTGGGTGCCGCCGCGGCCGCGGCCGCCCTTGCCAAAGCCACCGCCGGCGGGTGCACCGCCGCCGCCACCGGGACCACCGGTACCGGGAGCGCCACCGGGGCGTCCTGGACCGCGTCCGCCGCCACCGGGACGTCCTGCACCTGCGGGTGCGGGACGCTCAGTGCGGTTAGGCATCATGCCCGGAGTAGGACGGGGACCACCGGGGCGCGGGGCGCCTGGACGGGGACCACCGGCGCCTGCTGCGGGGCGGGGACCACCGGCACCGGCTGCGGGACGCGGCCCACCGGGGCGCGGTCCGCCGGCGCCTGCTGCGGGGCGGGGACCACCGGGGCGGTCGCCGTCGGTGCGGCTGCCACCCGGACGGGGCATGCCCTGCGAGGTGGCAAACGGGTTGTTGCCGGGACGGGGTGCACGGTCACCGTCTCCACCGCGGCCGCGGGGCATGCCCTGCGAGGTGGCGAACGGGTTGTTGCCCGGACGGGGACCGCCGGGGCGGGGCCCTGAACCACCCGGACGGGCGGAGGGAGCCGGAGCTTCAGCCTTGGGTGCCGGGCGGGCACCGGGCTTGGCGCCGGTGGACGGGGCACCAGCGGCTGGGGCACTGGAAGACGGCGTACCGGAAGACGGAGCCGCGGGGGCGGCAGGCGCGGCGGGGGCTGCCGGGGCTGCTGCCTGTGCAGGAGCAGCGGGAGCGGCCGGAGCCGGTGCCTGGGCCTTGGGGGCCGGAGCCTTGGGCGCAGCCGGACCGGGAGCCGGTGCTGAAGGGCGTGTTCCTGCCGCGGGAACAGGTGCCTTGGACGCAGCGGCTGGCGCTGCGGCCGGGGCCGAGGACTTTGCCGCGGCGTCGGGGAAGGCGTTGCGCAGTTTACGCACAACGGGTGCCTCAATGGTTGAAGAGGCAGAGCGAACGAATTCGCCCAGTTCCTGCAGTTTTGTCACTGCATCTTTGGAAGTTATACCGAGCTCTTTGGCGAGCTCATGTACGCGGACCTTGGCCACATTTCTCCTGTCTCGGTCCGCACCGAGCCAGGCACGAACCGTCTACTTCTTACTGCGGACCCCAGCCGCTGTTGATGCGAAGGGGCCCATTGCAGAGCGCAACAAAGTTGTCATCGTTACGCACTCATCGCTGGGAACTCATCGGGTTTCCATCAGATTTCTGACCCGCTTTCAGGTTGGACGGTTGGTGTTGCAGCCACCGGGGCGGCGTCAACGTTCGGACCTGGCGTGAACCAGCGTTCGACGGCGGTTGTTTCAGTTGCGCCCGGAAGGGCACGCCCGAATGCTCGCCGCTTGACCGCCAGGGCCAGGCACGATGTGCTGGGGTGCAGCCATGCACCCCGGCCAGCCATCCGGCGTCGTTCATCCACCAGGACAGCGGTTGACCCGCTGCCTTCGGCGACGAGCCGGAGCAACTGCGACCGCGGGCCCTTCTTCCGGCATCCGATGCAGGTACGCTCGGGCTGATTCCCTGTGGAAAGCATTTCTGCCACGGTCATCGTCCTGACGTTCTTTCTGCTGGCCGCAGGTTTTACTGCCCCGCAGTTGCGGAAACGAGCACGCCCAAGGCACACGGCTACCGGCTGTTAGGCGCGGTCTTATCCATTCTAGCCCCTCGGGGCCGTTCTGCCCGAAACGGGGTGGCTGCCGCGGCGCGCCAACCACCCGCGTCCCGGCAGTTATTTGTCGCGGGCCACCGCGGCGTCGGAGACGATGTCGATGCGCCACCCGGTCAGCTTTGCCGCAAGGCGGGCATTCTGGCCTTCCTTGCCGATGGCCAGGGACAGCTGGTAGTCCGGAACCACCACGCGCGCGGAGCGGGTGGCCTCGTCGGTGATGGTGACCGAATTCACCCGCGACGGCGACAGCGCGCTGGCAATGAAGGTAGCCGGGTTCTCGCTGTAGTCGACAATGTCGATCTTTTCGTCGTTCAGCTCGTTCATGACGGCACGGACGCGGGAACCCATCTCACCGATGCAGGCACCCTTCGCGTTGATCCCGGGGGTGTTCGCCTTGACGGCGATCTTGGTGCGGTGGCCGGCTTCGCGGGCCAGCGCGACAATCTCCACGGAGTGGTCGGCGATCTCGGGGACTTCGAGTTCGAAGAGCTTCCGAACCAGGCCCGGGTGCGACCGGGACAGCGTCACGGAGGGGCCCTTGGTACCGCGGTGCACGTCAATGACCAGGGCGCGCAGGCGGTTACCGTGGATGTACTTCTCGCCGGGGACCTGCTCGGGCGGGGGAAGCAGCGCCTCGAGGGACCCGAGGTTGACCTGGACCATGTGCGGGTTGTTGCCCTGCTGGATGGTGCCGGACACCAACTCGCCTTCGCGGCCCTTGAACTCGCCCAGGACGTTGTCGTCCTCAACGTCGCGAAGCCGCTGCAGGATGATCTGGCGGGCCGTGCTGGCTGCGATGCGGCCGAACCCTTCTGGGGTGTGCTCGAATTCGCCGATGGGGGCGCCGTCGTCGTCAATCTCCACGGCCCAAATGGTCACGTGCCCGCTCTTGCGGTCCAGTTCGGCGCGTGCTTTTTCGAAGGCGCCGGGCGACTTATGGTAGGCCACCAGGAGCGCCTGCTCGATGGTGGGGATCAGGAGGTCCAGCGGGATTTCACGCTCACGCTCCAAAAGTCTCAGTGCGCTCATGTCAATATCCATCAGGCCTCCTCAGAAGGTCCATTGTGTTCAGGTTCCAGACCGTCCTCCGGGAGGTGGCTGAATTCGATCTCGACTTTTCCGTTGCGGATCCTGTCGAAAGGAAGCTTTACGGGTTCACCCTGTCGGGGCTTCATGCCCTTCTTGACGGCGATCTCCGGAACGAGGGTGACTCCCCCGTCGTCCACGGACTTGATGCGGCCGGTCACGTTCTCGCCCTGGGTGACGTTGACCTTGACCATCCGGCCCCGCGCGCGGTGCCAGTGCCGCGGTTCGGTCAGGGGACGGCCGACGCCGGGCGAGGACACCTCGAGGTCATAGGGGCGGCCGTCGTCGTTGGGGTCGTTGTCCAGCACATCCGAGAGGACCTTGGAGATGTCCGCGATGACGTCCAGGCTGACCCCGCCCGTCTCTTCCTGCGGCAGGTCCACCACGACATGGACCACACGGTGGGAGCCCGGGATGATGGCTACGTCCTCCAGGTACAGGCGGTTTGCGTGAACGGCGGGTTCCAGGAGAGCCCGGAGCCGCGCAGCTTCGGGGTTGTGGGCCGGCGCGGTGCCGCTTCCCGTGCCGGTGTGGTCTGGTGAAGCCGTAGCTTCTGCGTTGCTCACGATGCCGGCCGCCTCCCTATAGATGATGTGGTGTTTACTAGCGTAGCTATTTTACCGGCCCCGTGGTGCACCCGGGTGCCCCCTCAGCGTGACACCATGGTCTGTTGTGAAACACCCCCTCAAGGACACCCACCCGCGCGTGCGCGCGTTCCGGTTTGCCGTCTTTGCCCTCGCCGCGCTGGTGGTCCTGAGCCTCGGTTTCGCCTTGATTCCCGCGGAAAAGCCAGCTCCCGCCGAGCCTCCGTTGACGGAACGGGCCAGGGCGGCGGCGTTCACTGCTGCCATGGACCTGCGTGCCTCCGGGATGGAGCTGTCTTCCACTGGCGCAGCGGATTCCGCCGTCCTGGACCCCGTTGTGACCTTGCTGACCATCCAGGCCAGGGCGTTGATGTCCCCCGCGCTGATGTCCCCTGCACCGGAAACCGGTGCAGCCACGCCGCCGGCATCCGCCACGCCGTCTTCCACCGCCGGCCCGGCCAGTGTTGCCGGACTCGTCCAGGCGCTGGCCGGCAGCGGAACCGCGCGCCTCAAGGACGCAGAAACAGCCGACGGCGGCATGGCCCGCCTCCTCGCGGGTGCCGGCACCGCGCAGATCCTCGCCGCCGGCCGCCTGGCCGCCGCCACAGGAGTACCCGTCCCGGAGGCAACGGCAGCCGCAACGGTAGAAGAGGTGCCGGCCCAGGAAACTGCTTCCCCATGCCCCTCGCCATCCGCGGCTGCCTCGCAGAAGGGCGCTCGCCCGGGCACTGCTGCCGGCGTGCGCGAGGCGCTGGCCGCTGTCGTCACCGCAGAGGAGGAGGCTGCCTACGGGTACCAGGCGGCACTCCCCCGCCTCGGTCCCGCCGAGGCCGGGCCGGCGTCGGAGTTCCTGGCCCGGCACCGCGAACTGGCCGACACCGGGGAGGAACGCCTCAGGCTCGCTTGTGGAACGGCCGTACCGCAACAGCCGGGATATGTCCTCGATTCCGCCTTCCTGGCCGCACCGGCAGCAGGCCTGGGCAGGCTCGAGGCAGCGACGCTCGCCTCCTACGGCGCCCTGGTGGCACTGTCCCAGGGCCAGGACCGGAAATGGGCGCTGTCAGCGCTGCAGGCTGCCGCAGGACGGGCGCTTCGCTGGGGCACAGACCCCGGAGCTGTTCCAGGCCTGACCCTGGACGTTAACCAACTGCCCAACCTTCCCGCAGTTACTGGACGTCCTGCCGGTACCGGCCCCGCGCCGTCGTCCGCGGAATCCCAGGCCCTCACTGGGCCGTCACCACTGAAGGAATGGTCGTAAAGAAGACCACGCAGAGGGTGGCACTGGGAAGGCCGGGGTGGTTTCCTGAAAGGATGAACGCCGACGATCCAGCCGATGCCCCGGGGACCGGTGCCAGCCCGGAGCTGAACAACCACCTTGAGACGGAACCGCACGGCAACGATATTGCGCACCGGCTGAACTGGTTGCGCGCCGGCGTCCTCGGCGCCAATGACGGCATCGTCTCCGTGGCCGCCATTGTGGTTGGCGTGGCGGGTGCCACGGCCGAATTGGGGCCCATCCTCACGGCCGGCGTCGCCGGCGTCGTGGGGGGCGCCGTGTCAATGGCGTTGGGCGAATATGTCTCGGTCAGCAGCCAAAGTGACAGTCAGCGCGCCCTGATTGAGAAGGAACGCCGCGAACTGGAGGAAGAACCGGAAGCGGAGCTCGCCGAACTGACCGCCCTCTACCTGGCCAAGGGGCTGACCCCCGAAACCGCGGCCAAGGTCGCCCGCGAACTTACTGCCCACGACGTCCTGGCCGCGCACCTGTCTGCCGAGCTCAACATCGACGAGGAGGACATCGTCAGCCCCTGGCACGCGGCATTCGCCTCAGCCATCGCGTTCACCATCGGGGCTATTCTGCCAATGCTGGCCATCCTGCTTCCCCCACCCGGCATCCGGTTTCCGCTGACGTTTGCAGCAGTCCTGGTGGCCTTGGCCATAACAGGCGCCCTGGGGGCATGGATCGGAGGCGGCTCAAAAACGCGGGCAGCTGTGCGCGTGGTGGTGGGCGGCGCATTGGCGCTCGCGGCGACGTTCGTGATCGGCAACCTGCTGGGGGCCTCGGGTGTTGTTTGACCCCGTGGTGCCGGCACTGCCCATCCCGCCGGACCTCACGGCCCGCTACATGCGCGACCGGGCAGGACGCACCTGGCTTGACAGCCTTCCGGGGCTGCTGGCTGACCGGCTGGAGCAATGGCAGCTCGACGTGGACCTGGCGCCCGGCAGCCTGCCGTGGAGTGGACACGGCGGCATCGTGCTGCCGGTGCGGCAGGACGACGGTTCACCAGCAGCCTTGAAGATCGCTTTCCCCCACGATGAAGCCAAGGTGGAGCGGCATGCACTGGCACTTTGGGGCGGCCGTGGCGCTGTTGCATTGCTGGCCTCCGACGCGGAATCGTGCGCCATGCTCCTGGAACGCCTCGACGCCGGACGGTCACTGGCGGACGTGCCCCTGGATGACGCTGCCGTTGTCTGGGGCGGGCTGGTGCGGCAACTGGGGCTGGCCCCGGACCACCGCCCTGAATGGCGGGAGTTCGCCGACATCGCCGGCCGAGCCGAACAGTGGAGCGACCAACTGCCGGCGGACTGGGAGCAGCTGGGCCGCCCGTTCCCCCGGTGGCTGCTGGAGGCAGCCCTTGAAGTGTGCCAGACCCGCGGTGCGGTGGGCCGCCGGTCGGCCCATGACCTGCTGGTCCACACGGACCTGCATTTCCTGAATGTCCTGGCGCGCCCGGGGAAGCAGCCCACGGGTGAAGCGCCGACGGCGGCGGGATACGCGGCCATCGACCCCCAGCCGATGATTGGCGAACCCGAGTTCGCCGTGGCCCCGCTTCTGTGGAACCGCCTTGCGGACCTGCCGGCGTCCCGGCCCGGCGCGGCGCTGCTGACGCGCTGCCACGACTTCAGCACAGCCGCCGGCCTGGACCCCGACGTGGCCCGGCAGTGGGCCATCGCCAGGGAAGTGGATAACGCGCTGGGGTACGCCGCGCAGGGACACCAGGGCGGTCTTGCCCGGTCCCTTTGGGTCTCCAGCACCCTGGCCGGCAAAACCCTGGACGGCCTGCCGCATCCCCATTCACTGCCCGAGCCGGGACAGGACGGGTAGGGCGGCCGGCAAGGCGTGCGCGAACGGTCAGGAGTTCCGCACTGCGGCCAGGGCTGACCGCACGGCGTCGATTGCGGTGCCCACATCCTCCCCCGCCGTATGCCAGTTGCTCACCGAAACCCGAAGGATGTCCCGCTCCCGCCAGCGTGACCCGGACATCCACACCTTCCCGTCCTGGATGACACGGGCCGTGACCGCGCGGGTGGTGTCGTCGTCGCCGAAAGCCAGGCACACCTGGGTGTAGGAGACGTCGTTGAGCACCTCCACGCCGTCCAGGGCGGCCATTCCTTCTGCGATTGCCGCGGCGGCACCCGCCAGACCACCCACCTGGGCTGCCACGCCCTCGCGGCCCAGGCTTTTAAGCGCGGCCCACACCGGTACTCCCCGTGCCCGGCGCGAGAGTTCCGGGACCTTCTCGAAGGGATCGCCCGGGCCTTCCGCGTCGTGCACCAGGTAGCTCGCGTGCAGGCCCATCGCAGCCCGCAGCGCCGACGGGTCGCGGACGATGGCGATGCCGCAGTCGTACGGCACGTTCAACGTCTTGTGGGCATCCGTGCCCCAGGAGTCGGCCTCTTCATAGCCCCGGGTGAGGTGCCTCAGTTCCGGTGCGGCGGCAGCCCAAAGGCCGAACGCACCGTCGATGTGTACCCACGCACCGTGTTTGCGTGCGACGGCGATGGCCTGGGCAAAGGGGTCGAAGGCGCCTGAGTGCAGGTTGCCTGCCTGGAGGCACACCAGGGCGGGCCCGGTGCCGGAGGCAAGCGCGGCGTCCAGGGCGGCGGGGAGCAGGCGGCCCTGCCCGTCTGCGTCGACTTCCGTTGGTTTTCCGAGGCCCAGGTAGCGAAGGCCGAGGTCAACGGTGTCGTGCCGTTCCCGTCCGACAAAGCAGCGGATCCGGGGTGCGCCGCAGAGTCCGTCGCGGTCCAGGTCCCAGCCGGCATCGGTGAGCAGCCGCCAGCGGGCGGCAGCCATGCCGGTGAAGTTTGCCATGGTGGCGCCGGTGACGAATCCGACGTCGGCGGTGGATGGGAGGCCCAGCAGGTCCAGCAGCCAGTGTCCGGCGGCTTCCTCGATGGCAGCCGTGGCCGGGGTGGCGTAGCGCAGGCCCGCGTTTTGGTCCCATGCGCTGACCAGCCAGTCCGAGGCCAGGGCGGCCGGCAGGGTGCCGCCGATCACCCAACCGAAGAACCGGCTCGAGGGCATGGCCATGAGGCCAGGTTCTGCCTGGGTTGCCAGGAAGTCGATGACGCCCGCTGCAGGCATTCCTGCTTGGGGCAGTGGTCCGCCGAAGACTTCGGCGAGCTCTGTGGCGTTCCGGCTGGGTCCCACGCGGCGGTGCGGAAGGCTGTCCAGCCAGGCCTGCGAATACCCTGCGGCGGCTGCCAGTGCCGCGGCAAACCCGTCATCGCCGTGTGCCATACCTGCATGCTACGCCGGGCTGGTCCCCAGGACGAGGACCAGTTTCCAGGGCGGATCAGGAGAAGTTTTCCTGCCAGACGTCGTAGCCAAGCTTGACGATCAGGGCCGCCACGACCGCCAGGAAGACCACCCGGACGAATTTGCTGCCCTGCTTCACGGCTGTGCGGGCGCCGAGGTAGCCGCCGGCCATGTTGGCGCCGCCGAGCAGCAGGCCGACCCCCCAAAGGATGGACCCGTGCGGCAGGAAGAACAACAGGGCACCGGCATTGGTGGCCATGTTGACAATTTTGGCCTTGGCGCTTGCTTCCAGGAAGGCGTAGCCCATGGCGGACACCAGGGCGATGACCAGGAAGGAACCGGTCCCCGGGCCAATAAGCCCGTCATAAAAGCCGATCACAGCACCGATCAAGCAGGCCACGACGTAGTGCTTATGGCCTTCGTGGCGCAGTGCCGTCAGCTCACCCACGCTGGGCCGCAGGGCAATGAAAAGCGCGACGGCGACCAGGGCCACCACGATGATGGGCTTGAACACCCCGGCCGGCAGGGTAGCGGCCAGGCTTGCCCCGCCGAAGCTGCCTGCCAGGGCTATCACCGCCATGGGCACCGCGGTCCGCAGGTCCGGCCCCACCCGCCGGTAATAGGTGACAGCACTGGTGGCGGTACCGAAGATGGAGCCCATCTTGTTGGTGGCCAGCGCCTGGACCGGCGCGATGCCGGGGACCAGGAGCAGCGCCGGAAGCTGGATGAGGCCTCCGCCGCCCACCACCGCATCAATCCACCCGGCTGCGAATCCAGCCACCACGATCAGGATGATGGTGGTGAGCTGGATCGACTCGAAGCCGGAGGTCACTGGTTGCGGACGGCGTTGACCACGTAGTCGACGGCCTTATCTACCGCCACGTTCTCGGCCGCACCGCTGCGGCGGTCCTTGATCTCCACCACGCCGTCCACCAGGCCGCGGCCCACTGCCAGGATGGTGGGGACGCCCACCAGCTCGGCGTCGCCGAACTTCACGCCCGGCGAGACCTTGGGCCGGTCGTCATAGATGACCGACAGTCCGGCTTCCTCGAGTTCCGCCGACAGCTTTTCCGCCGTCTGGAAGATCTCGTCACCGCGGCCTACTGCAACCACATGTACATCGGCGGGCGCTACCGTGCGGGGCCAGACCAGGCCACGGTCATCGTGGTTGGCCTCTGCCAATGCCGCCACGGCCCGGGTGACCCCGACGCCGTAGGAACCCATGGTGACCACCACCTGCTTGCCGTTCTGGTCCAGGACTTTGAGGTCCAGTGCTTCGGCGTATTTGCGGCCGAGCTGGAAGATGTGGCCCATTTCGATGCCGCGGGCGGTCTCCAGCGGGCCCGAGCCGTCCGGGGAGGGGTCGCCGGCGCGGACTTCGGTGCACTCGATGACGCCGTCCCAGCGGAAGTCGCGTCCGGCCACCAGGCCGAAGACGTGCTTGCCGGCCTCGTTGGCGCCAGTAATCCAGGCAGTTCCGCTGACCACCCGGGGGTCCACCAGGTACAGCAGCTTGGTGGCACTCTCGGCGCCCAGGAGCGGCTGGTCGAGGGACAGGCCGGGGCCAAGGTAGCCCTTGACGATCAGCGGCTGCTTCTTGAGGTCTTCCTCGCCTGCCTGCTCCAGGCCGATCTCTCCACCGATCGGCAGGAAGGCGCCGATGTTTGCCTCCACCCTTTTGAGGTCCACTGCGCGGTCGCCGGGGAGGCCGATGACCACCAGCTGCCGTTCACCGGTGGGCAGCGTGACGGCGAGGACCACGTTCTTGAGCGTGTCCGCTGCAGTCCAGGCGCCGCCGTCGGATTCTGCCCGAGGGGCGATCTGGTTGGAAGCGGCAACCAGGGTCTCGATGGTGGGGGTGTCCGGGGTATCCAGGACCTCTGCCGCCGGGGCGTTGGTGAAGTCGATTTCCTCGGGGACCACCGTGGTGACGGCCTCGACGTTGGCGGCGTAGCCGCCGGCCGAGCGGACAAAGGTGTCCTCGCCGATCTCCGTGGGGAAGAGGAATTCCTCGCTCTTGGAACCTCCCATGGCGCCGGCGGTGGCTGCCACGGGCACTACTTCAAGGCCCAGGCGTTCAAAGATCTTCAAGTAGGCGGCGCGGTGGGCGGCGTAGCTGGCATCCAGACCGGCGTCGTCCACGTCAAAGGAGTAGGAATCCTTCATGATGAACTCGCGGCCGCGGAGGAGCCCGGCCCGGGGACGGGCCTCGTCGCGGTACTTATTCTGGATTTGGTACAGGCTCAGCGGCAGGTCCTTGTAGGACGAGTACAGGTCCTTGACCAGGAGCGTGAACATCTCCTCATGCGTGGGGGCCAGCAGGTAATCAGCTCCCTTGCGGTCCTGGAGGCGGAACAGGCCCTCGCCGTATTCGGTCCAGCGGTTCGTGGCCTCGTACGGCTCGCGTGGCAGCAGGGCCGGGAAGTGGACTTCCTGGGCGCCAATGGCTGCCATCTCCTCGCGGATGATTTCCTCGACCTTGCGCAGGACGCTCAGTCCCAGCGGAAGCCAGGTGTAGATGCCGGGGGCAGCGCGGCGGATGTAGCCGGCGCGGACCAGGAGTTTGTGGCTGGCAACCTCGGCATCGACGGGGTCTTCGCGCAGCGTGCGCAGGAAAAGCTGGGACAGTCGTAGGACCACGGGTGGTATCCGTTTCTGGGGAAGTGCTGGGTCAGCAGGGCCGGACAATTCGTCTGGATACTAATCTACCGGCACGGAACATGCGGCAATTACGGGCCAGGGAACGCAGCCGGGCCGGCTTGCCCGGCAATGGCCGGACACAGTAGGGCCACGCCCGGGAATACAAAGCCCCTGGCCCCCCAATGAGGCTGGTCATCGCATCCGGGCGTGGCCCAACGCCGTTATCGCCTGAGTACTGGTGAGGACTGGTGAGACCGCCCACCCCACTTCCAGCGCAGCTAGAAAGAACTTATGTGATCGTGCGCACGTTTGACAAGTGTTTTTATTTTCGGAATCCGCGTGCCCTTTACCTGTCGCGCGGCGTTACTTCCGCTGTTGTGCCTTGACGACGCGTTGTTACGTGACAGGCGGTTGTCTTACTTGACCAGCGCAGCAGCGGAGTCAAGGAGGGCACCAGCCCGGCGGACGGCGTCGGCCTCGCTCTCGCCTCCGGACGCAACCGAGGTGAGCACCACGCCCTGCTTGACCACCTGGGCCGTAACGGTTGACTGCTTGCGTCCATCGGGAAGGGCGCTGTCAGTGCGGTAGGCAACGGTACCGGGGAGGCTGCCGGCTCCCTGCACCGGAGTCACGGTTACGGCTATCTCCATGCCCGACGCGGTCATGGTCATGGAGGAGCACTTCGCCAGCTGGTCCGGCTGGTCCTTGACCTTGGCAAGGAAGCTTTGGTCCAGGCCGGCAATCAGGGACAGGGCTGTGGCGGCCCCGGTGCCGGCGTCCGTGCTCATGCCCATCGCCATGGTTGCTCCGTCGACGGAAGGTACGGCGCTTGCGGCGGCCAGTTCCTTGCACTCTGCGGGCTTGACGTCAATGGACGCAATCATTGCCTTGGTTTGTTCGAGCGTGGTTTTGATGTCGGCGCTGGGCAGGACTGACAGCCTGCGGTCTGCCGCGTCCCGGACCTGGCCGACGATGGCAGCGAGTTCCTCGCTGGTGTAGGCCTTGGCGGTTGGCGTCGGAGTTGCCGTTGGGGTGGGCGTACTTTGTGTGGAGGCCGCAGGCGCGGCAGGTGTGGATTCCGCTGCCTGTGGCGCGGACGTCCCGCCGCACGCAGAAACACCAACGGCAAGAAGGGCGCAGGCCCCGAAAGTTCCAAGCACGGACGTCTTCAATTTTTCCCCCAATATCCAGCACGGAACCGGCAGTTACCGGCTAGAACAGGACTGTAGCGAAGGTCCCCACCTGGCGGAAGCCCACACGCTCATAGGTGGACCTGGCCCTGGTGTTGAAGCCGTTGACGTAGAGGCTGGTCATCGGGGCAATCTGCTGGGCTTTTTCCACCACTGCCGCCATGTACGCCGCACTGAGCCCCTGGCCGCGGAAAGCCGGATTCATCCATACCCCTTGGACTTGGGTGACGTCGTCCGTGACTGCACCCAACTCGGCTTTGAACACCACCTCGCGGGCTTCGTTGAGGTGGACCAGGGAGTGCCCCTGCCTGATGAGGCCTTCCACCCGCCGGCTGTAGAACTCCCTGCCGCCCAAATAGGGCGAGTAGCCTACTTCTTCCTCGAACATGGCGGCGCATGCGGGAAGGATGCGGTCGAAGTCCGCCAGGTCCCCGTGCACCAGGCCCGGGTGGGGCCGTACCCGGGGTGCTCCGTCGATGACCATCAGGGGCTGGTCGGCCCGGACCTCGTGGGCCTGGTGCCCCAGTTCCGTGAGTTCGGCATTAAGTGCCAGCACGGCCTCGGCCGGACCGAAAGCCGAGGCGTACCTGCGCCCGGAACTGTTGGCTGCCTCCGCTACCAGGGGGGCCAGTGCGGGATCGAGCTGGACCGGAACCAAATTGGCCCCGGCCCAGCATGCGCCCGTCAGGATGCCGCCGTCGAAAACGCCGATGACGCCGGCCCCGCCGCTGGTGGGTGCCGCCGTCCCGGTGCCGCGCAGATGGGCCAGGATGAACACATTGGCCACCGGGTCCTGCTGGGCCAGCGCCGTCAGTGCGGGGGTGTCCTGGCCGTCGAGCGTACGGACAGAAAGCCCTGCCGGGTCGGGAGCGTCCCTACGAGACGCTAACCACGGGGCTACCCTTGACAGCATCTTCGCCATCGGCCTCCCCCATCTCTTCCGCGATACGCATAGCCTCTTCGATCAGTGTCTCAACAATTGCGCTCTCGGGAACAGTCTTGATGACCTCGCCCTTAACGAAGATCTGGCCCTTGCCGTTGCCTGATGCAACACCAAGGTCCGCTTCACGCGCCTCGCCCGGGCCGTTCACGACGCAGCCCATGACCGCCACGCGCAGCGGAATTTCCATTCCCTCGAGGCCGGCGGTGACCTGTTCTGCCAGAGTGTACACGTCGACCTGGGCACGGCCACATGACGGGCACGACACGATTTCCAGCTTGCGGGGCCGCAGGTTCAGCGACTGGAGGATCTGGTTGCCGACCTTGATCTCCTCCACCGGCGGCGCGGACAGGGACACGCGGATGGTGTCACCGATCCCCCGCGACAGGAGCGCGCCGAACGCGGTGGCGGACTTGATGGTCCCCTGGAAGGCGGGGCCGGCTTCGGTGACGCCCAAATGCAGGGGCCAGTCACCCTTTTCCGCGAGCATCTCGTAGGCGGCCACCATCACCACGGGGTCGTTGTGCTTGACGGAAATCTTGAAGTCGTGGAAACCGTGCTCCTCGAACAGTGAGGCTTCCCAGACCGCCGACTCGACCAGTGCCTCCGGAGTGGCCTTGCCGTACTTCTTCAGGATTCCCGGTTCCAGGGAGCCTGCGTTCACGCCGATGCGGATGGAGGTACCGTGGTCCTTCGCCGCGGCGGCGATCTCCTTGACCTGGTCGTCGAACTTACGGATGTTTCCCGGGTTCACGCGCACCGCAGCGCAGCCGGCTTCAATGGCTGCGAAGACGTACTTGGGCTGGAAGTGGATGTCCGCGATGACGGGGATCTGGGACTTCCGGGCGATGATGGGCAGCGCTTCGGCGTCATCGGCGGACGGGCAGGCGACGCGGACGATGTCGCAGCCGGACGCAGTCAGTTCAGCGATCTGCTGCAGGGTGGCGTTGATGTCCGTGGTGGGCGTGGTGGTCATGGACTGCACGCTGATGGGGTAGTCAGACCCTACGCCTACCGAGCCGACTTTAATCTGGCGCGTCTTGCGGCGGGGCGCGAGGACGGGCGGTGGTGCTGACGGCATTCCCAGGCTGACCGAGGTCACGTGGACTCCTTGAGTTGAAAGGGTAAAAAGGCGGCTACGCGGAAATCCCGGCCAGCATGCCGGTTACCGGTGACCATTCCGTGATGCGCGTTCCGGCGATCACACCGGCTCCGGCGAACGGGTCCTGCTTGAGGATCGAGTTGAGGGCGGCTTCATCCAAGGCCTTGAAGATCAGCAGGGCACCGGCACCGTCACCGTACGGGCCGCTGGCTACGATGACGCCGTCCTGTGCCAGGTTCGCGGTCCATTCCCGGTGCGCGGGCCGGACCTCGTTGCGGGTTTCAGTGGAGCTGGCGGCATAAACGTACTCAACGGCAAAAACTGTCATACCGCTACCCTATCGCCATGGCTGGCTTGGTACCGTACGCGTCCGGCCGGCAGGGCGAAGCGACCCGGCGCGCAAAGACCGTCCGGGGCCGGCCGTGGTGTTAGTGCAGCAATAGAACTAGTGCAGGAAGATGACTTTGACCGCGGCAGCGGTTCCGGCCGCCCAGAGCATCGACGTGAGCGTCCCGATGATGAAGCGCTCGGCTGCCACCGGCGTTTCCTTCAGCTCGGCGAACCTGCCCAGGCCCTTGATGGCAACGATGTAGGCGATGGCCACGGGCTGCCCGGTAAGGATGGCGAGGCAGACGCCCAGCCGCTCCAGTACGCCAATGATGGCGCCCCCGCGCAGGATGCGCTGGGTGGGGGGCGCGGGCCCGGCAGGCGCGTCCGACGGCGGGTGGACAGGCGGGGCGGTCAGCTCATCGTCCACAGCCTGGCCGGCTGCGCCGCCTGCTGTTCCAAGGGCAGCCCCCGGGGCGTCGGCAGGGGTGTCGTCCACGGCAACGTCGCCCGCAGGATCCTGTTCGGCCTTGCGGGCTGCATCCGCCGCCTTCGCAGCGTCCGCGCGGTCGTCGATGGTCCGCGCGAGCTTGAACACCAACGCCGTCACCGGCCAGCCGGCGAAGCCGGCCACTACCAGGGCCACTGCCACCCAAAGTGCGGTCACCTGTCTCCTTCGTTGGGGTCGTCTGCATCACGGTCGTCTTTGAGGGGGCCGTTAATCTGCGAGTCCGCGAAACCCAGAAGCATCGCCGCAGCTGGCCTGGCTGCCCATTCTTCCTGCCACCCGGACCGAAGCACGGTACGGCTCACCGATTGTTCCGAGATGCCGAGTTCAAGCGCCACCTGCTTCTGGCTTCCGTGGCGGCCCGGTCCCGGGCTGCGCGCACCCAGGCGGCTTCCATCCAGGCGGCCTTCATCCAGGCGGCGCAGGGCATCCACCACCCGCCACTGGGCCTCCGTGCGGTCCTGGACAAGCCGGCCGAGCAGCCGGAGCACCGCCTCCGCATTTGCGCATGCCTGGCTCCCCTCCCCGGCGGGGACACCGCCGGTCTTCGCCATGATGCCCGGCACCACCGACAACGGCACCTGCGGCCCGGCGGCCTTGGCCAGCTCAACTGCCTTGCGGGCGGCGACAAACGCAGTCCCGGTTCCTTCGCGGGGGCTGGCGCCTGGAGCCAGGGAGACAGTTCCGACGCCGATCCCCACGTACCAGCGACCGAAGCGGAGTGCATGGAGGGCAATCTCCACGACGACGGAAGGGTCGGGCACTACCCCCTGGACTTCATCACCCACGGTACGTTCGAAGACCGGCTGCTCCGTTCCGGACGGTTGCAGCGCGGCAATCCGGGCGAGAAGGTCCGGGACGAGGTCCTGGCCGCCGGTACTTCCCCGCTGGTCGATGGTCATGACGAACATTTCTCAACCATAGATGGCTGATGCCAGTGAATCAATCATATTTGGCTGATATTTGAGAATCAGTCGATATCGGCTGCGAGAAGGAGGGCGCAGTACCAACGCGGCCCGCCCGTGCGGCTCCACAGACGCTGCGGCTCCACAGAGGCGGCGGCCTAACCGAAGAGATTGACCGGTTTGACGATGTCCGCGTAGATAAGCAGGACGCTCATACCCATGAGCAGCGCCGCCACAACGTAGGTAACCGGCAGCAGCTTGGCGATGTCGAACGCTCCCGGGTCCGGCCGGCCGCGCAGCTTTGCCACCTTGCGCCGCACGCCCTCATAGAGCGCCCCGGCAACGTGGCCGCCGTCGAGCGGCAGGAGCGGGACCAGGTTGAACACCGCCAGTGCGAAGTTCAGGCCTGCCAGCAGGCCAACGAGGGTTGCCACCCGGGATTGCAGCGGCACCGCTTCCATGGCGGCTACTTCACCTGCAACCCTGCCTACGCCCACAACGCTGATGGGTCCGTTCGGATCGCGGGGCTCCTCGCTGAAGGCGGCTTTGGCCACGCCCACCACTCGGGCCGGAAGGTTCAAGACCACGCCGGCCACCTGGCGGATGTTCTCCCCCGCCATGGGCAGGACGGACGACGCCGGCTGGGGCACCAGCGCCGTTTGCGCACCGATGCCAAGGAAACCGACGTCCTGGTACTGGAGGTTGCCGGCGGCGTCGGTGGCCTGCCGCCCGTCGCTTCCCATCACCGGCCGGGCCGAAAGGACCGGCGTCACGGTGGTGGACACTGGGTTGCCATCCCGCTGCACGGTAATGGCCACTTCCCTGCCCGCGGAAGCGCGGATCCATTCCGTCAGCTGGTCCCAGCTGGTCACGGCCTTGCCATCGAAGGAAGTGACGGTGTCATTGGGCTTGAGCCCGGCAGCCGCGGCCGGCGTGAGCTGGCAGTCAGCGGAATTCGGGTCAACGGTTTGCCCGGCCGCCACCTGGCATTTGGACACGTCCGAGATGGTGGTGGTGGCTGTGGCAACACCGAAGCCCATGAGCAGCACAGCCGTGAACAGCAGCCCAAGGATCATGTTCATGGCCGGGCCGCCCAGCATCACGATGATTTTTTTCCAGACCGGCAACCGGTAGAAAACGCGGTTTTCGTCACCGGGCCCAACTTCCTCGTGTGCCTGCGAGCGGGCCTCGGTGGCAAGTGTCTGGAACATGCCGGTGCTGGATGGCCGGACCGAGCCGTCCTCCTTGTTGGGCGGGTACATGCCGATCATGGAGACGTAGCCACCCAGCGGGACTGCCTTGACGCCGTATTCGGTTTCGCCCTTTCGGCGCGACCACAGCGTGGGTCCGAAGCCGATCATGTACTTGGTGACGCGCACCTTGAAAAGCTTGGCGGGGACCAGGTGCCCCACTTCGTGGAGCGCAATGGACACGGCGATGCCCACCGCCACGAAGACGACGCCGAGGATGAAAAGTAAAACAGGGGTCATGGAGGTGCTGCTGCTTCCTAGAGACTGCTGACTGCTAAACGTTCGTGGGCCCGGGCACGTGCCCAGCTTTCAGCATCCAGCACTGACTCCACCGTCAGCCCGGAAGAGCCTGAGTGTTCGCTGAGCACGGCCTCGATGGTGTCCACGATGTCGGTAAAGCGGATCCTGCCGGCATGGAATGCGGTGACGGCTTCCTCGTTGGCCGCATTGAACACGGCGGGGAACGTGCTGCCCTGCTTGGCCGCTTCCTTGGCAAGGCCGACGGCGGGGAAAGCTTCAGTGTCCAGCGGTTCAAAGGTCCAGGTGGCGGCCCGGGTCCAGTCGCACGCGCTGGTGGCCTTGGGTACGCGGGACGGCCAACCAAGTCCCAGCGCGATGGGCAGCCGCATGTCCGGCGGGGAGGCCTGGGCGATGGTGGAGCCGTCAATGAACTGCACCATGGAGTGCACCACGGACTGAGGATGGACCACCACGTCGATCCGGTCCAGCGGGATATCGAACAGCAGGTGCGCCTCGATGACTTCCAGGCCCTTGTTCACCAGCGTGGCCGAATTGGTGGTGACCATGACGCCCATGTCCCAGGTGGGGTGGGCCAGGGCCTGCTGGGGCGTCACACTGTGGAGTTCCTCCCGGTTCCTGCCGCGGAATGGGCCGCCGGAAGCGGTCAGGATCAGTTTGTCCACCTCGTCGGCAGTGCCGGAGCGCAGGCACTGGGCAATGGCGGAGTGTTCCGAGTCCACCGGAACAATCTGGCCTTCCGCGGCCGCGGCCTTGACCAGGCTGCCGCCCACGATCAGCGACTCCTTGTTGGCCAGGGCCAGGGTGGCGCCGGACTTGAGGGCCGCGAGCGTGGGGGCCAGGCCGATGGAACCGGTGATGCCGTTAAGCACCACGTCCGCCTGGACTGCCGCGACCTGCGCGGAGGCGTCCGGACCGGCCACGATCTGGGGCCGGTAGCCGGGACGGCCTGCCGCAGCGGCAGCTTCACGGATAAGTGCTTCCAGCCGGGCCGGGTCTCCCCCGGCAATTCCCACGGCTGCGGCACCGGTGTGGACGGCCTGCCGGGCCAGGAGTTCCAGGTTGCCGCCCCCGGCGCTCAGTGCCACCACCTCGAACAGGTGGGGGGCGCCGTCGACGACGTCAATCGCCTGGGTGCCGATGGAACCGGTGGATCCGAGGAGGACGATTCTGCGTGGCTGCATTGGTTAAGTATCCCGCACCCTTCGGGCCCGCCCGCGCCCCGGCCCGCGCCGCTGACCTGCTGCTGCGCCTTGACCCCGGGGTTGCCGGGCGTAACGTGGACTGCGTGGACTGGCTCTCGTGGTTTGATGCGCCGGAGTACGAATTCGCCCGGCAGGTGCTGCAACGGGGTGTGGCGGCACTGTACTTCGTGGCGTTCCTGTCCACGCTGAACCAGTTTCCCGCCCTGCTTGGCGAGCGCGGGCTGCTGCCGGTGCCGGAGTTCCTGGCCGCGTTTACCCGGATGCGCCGGTTCACACTGTTCCGCTGGCGGTACTCGGACGGCCTGCTGCGTGGTGTCTGCGCCGCCGGCCTGGTGGTGTCGGCGCTGCTCGTGGCCGGAATTCCGCAGATGGGGCCGCCCTGGGTCCCGCTGATCGCCTTTCTGGCCCTGTGGCTGCTGTACATGTCCATCGTGAACGTGGGCCAGACGTTTTACGGATTCGGCTGGGAGATGCTGCTCCTGGAGGCGGGCTTCACCGTTGCCTTCCTCGGTTCCAACCAAACCGAGCCGCCGAGGACCATCCTGATCCTCATCGTGTGGCTGGTGTTCCGGCTGGAGTTCGGTGCGGGAATGATCAAGATCCGCGGCGGCCGCGAGTGGCGTGACCTGACGGCGCTGTACTACCACCATGAAACCCAGCCCATGCCCGGGCCGCTCAGCAGGCAGGCGCACCTGTTACCCAAGCCGCTGCACCGCATCGAGGTAGTGGGCAACCACATCGCCCAGCTGGTGGTGCCGTTCCTGCTCTTTGCGCCCCAGCCCGTGGCCAGTGTGGCGGCCGCCGTCGTGGTGGTCACCCAGCTGTGGCTGGTGGCCAGTGGCAACTTCGCCTGGCTGAACTGGATGGCGATCGTGCTCGCGTTCGCCGCGGTAAGCGACCCCGTGGCGCACGCAGTGATACCGGCCATCCCGGCGGACTGGGAGGCGGCCACCGGAATGCAGCGGGAGACCCCGCCCTGGTGGCTGGCCATCACACTGGCCGCCTCCCTCCTGCTGCTGGTCCTGAGCTACTGGCCGCTGCGGAACCTCTTCTCCCGCCGGCAGCTGATGAATGCAAGCTTCAACCGGTGGCAGCTGGTCAACGCCTACGGTGCGTTCGGCACCGTGACCAAGCAGCGCATCGAGATCGTGGTGGAGGGAACGCTGGATGAGGACCCCGGCGACAGCTCCGACTGGCGTGAGTACGGGTTCAAGGGCAAGCCCGGCGATGTCCGCAGGATCCCCCGGCAGTGGGCCCCGTACCACCTGCGGCTCGACTGGCTGATGTGGTTCCTGCCGCTGCGCAGCGTGCACGAGGAATGGTTTTACGCCTTCCTGGCGAAGCTGCTGGCGGCGGACCGGCAGATGCTGCGGCTGCTGCGGCGTGACCCGTTCGACGGCGCCGCGCCCCGGTGGGTGCGCGTGCGCAGCTTCCATTACCGTTTCGCCAGCCGGAAGGAGTTCCGCGAGACGGGGAACCGCTGGGTGCGGACCCTCCTGTACGAACCCATCCCGCCTACGTCCCTGCGCCGTTCCCAGGGACAGCAACGGTAGCTGGACCCGGCCAGACCTTCAGTGCTGGCTAAATTTTCAGTCCTGGGCTAAACCTTCTGGGCAGCCCGCCGGATGATCTCCTGGGCATGCTTGAGGATGGGGCCGTCGATCATTTTTCCCTCGTAGCGGAACACTCCGGACCCTGCTGACTCTGCCGCAGCCAGGAGTGCCTGGGCCGCGGCCACTTCGTCATCGGTAGGCGCGTAGGCCTTGCGGACCACCGCGGCCTGGCTCGGGTGGATGCACGCCTTGGAACTGAACCCTGACGCCACCGCGTCGGCTGCCTCCACCGCAAGCCCATCAAGGTCGGGAATGTTGGTATAGACGGCATCCACGGCTTCCTTGCCGAACGCCCTGGCCGCCACAAGCACTGACGAGCGGGCGTGCAGCGCAACAGCCCGGTAGCCGCCGTCGTCCGTCCTGCTGGAGGTCCCGCCAAGCGTGGCCAGCAAATCCTCCGCCCCCCACATCAGGCCCACCACGTTCGGGGCGGCGGCGATGGCCGGGGCGTTCAGCACGCCAAGGGCCGTTTCACACAGTGCGATCACCTGGTACCCCTCAAGGGCCTTGAGCTGTTCGGCGGATTCGGCCTTGGCCAGCATCACGGTGCGGTACGGCGTGTGGGCAAGGCAGTGCAGGTCCTTTTCAAAGTCCTCCGTTCCCACGGGGTTGACCCTGACGATGGTGCAGCTGGGTTCCAGTTCCGGCTCCACCCCGGTGGTTCCCAATTGGGCCAGGATCGCGCCGCGGGCGCGCTGCTTGTCCGCCGGCGCCACTGCGTCCTCAAGGTCAAGGATCACGGCGTCCGCCCGGGCCGCGGCCTTTTGGTAGCGCTCCGGCCGGTCGGCGGGGCAGAACAGCAGGGCGGGGCCCATCACGAAAGTCATAAGGCTATTCTCCGATGCTTTGAACGTTCCGTGCGTCCTGGTGAGCATCCCGCGTCCACATCAGGCAGCTGCGCGTGGCCCGGGCCACCACGGTTCCGTCCTGGTTGCGGCCAGTGTGTTCCATGGTCACGATCCCCTGGCCGGGGCGCGAGGCCGAAAGTCGCCTGCCGGCGATGACCGTCTCCGTGTAGAGCGTGTCGCCGTGATAGAGCGGGTGCGGGAAGGACACGTCGGTAAGGCCCAGCTGGGCGATGATGGTCCCCTGGGTCAGTTGCGTGACGGACTGGCCCACCATGGTGGCAAGGGTGAACATGGAGTTCATCAGCCGCTGGCCGAAGGGCTGCCCGGCGCTCCAGGCCGCGTCCAGGTGGAGGGCCTGCGTGTTCATGGTGAGCGTGGTGAACAGGACGTTGTCGGCTTCGGTCACGGTGCGCCCCGGCCGGTGGGCATACACCACGCCTTCCTCCAGTTCGTCGAAGTACAGCCCGCGCTGCTCAACGACCCGCCTGCCTCGGTCAACGGCTGCGGTGGTTGGGCTGTCCGAGTTGCTGCCCGCAGGGCTGTTGCCGGTCATACGGTCAGTTCCCTGTCTTCCTCGAACAGGTCGGTTCCAGTGGCGGCCACCACGTCTTCGACGGAGACGTTGGGAGCAAGCTCGCGCAGGACCAGCCGGGAGGCGCCGCCATCCTTGACGACGTCGATGACGGCCAGGTCCGTGATGATCCGGTCCACGCAGCCCTTGCCTGTCAGCGGCAGCGAGCATTGCCGGACGATTTTGGGGTTTCCGTTGCGGTCAACGTGCTCCATCATCACGATCACCCGTTTGGCCCCGAACACCAGGTCCATGGCCCCGCCCATGCCCTTGACCATCTTTCCCGGGATCATCCAGTTGGCCAGGTCTCCGTTCTCGGCCACCTCCATGGCGCCCAGCACGGCCAGGTCCACGTGGCCGCCGCGGATCATGCCGAAGGAGGTTGCCGAGTCAAAGAACGCCGCTCCCCTGTTGACGGTCACGGTTTCCTTGCCGGCATTGATCAGGTCCGGGTCCAGGGCGTCTTCAGCGGGATAGGGTCCGACGCCGAGGATTCCGTTCTCGGAGTGCAGCACCACTTCCACCCCGTCAGGGATGTAGTTGGGTATCAGGGTGGGCATGCCGATCCCCAGGTTCACGTACTGGCCGTTGCGCAGTTCCCTGGCCACCCGCGCGGCCAGTTCGTTGCGGTTCCAGCCTTTGGTGTCTGCCGGCGACGTGGAGTCACCAGGGCCGGCGTGCTGCTGGGACCCTGCACGCCGGTACTCGGGGCGTACGGCTTCCGGGCGCGGAGCCTCGGGGCTGTTGGGATCCATGCTCATGCTCCTGCCTTGCTGAGGGCGACCGTCCGCTTTTCGATCCGTTTCTCACCATTCGGGACATGGACCACGCGCTGGACGAAGATGCCTGGGGTGTGGATATGTTCGGGGTCCAGTTCGCCAGGCTCCACCAGTTCCTCCACCTCGGCGATGGTGATCTTTCCGGCCATGGCACACAGCGGGTTGAAGTTCATGGCCGTGGCGTGGAAGACCAGGTTGCCGTGGCGGTCGCCCTTCCACGCGTGCACCAGCCCGAAATCCGGGGTGAGGGACTCTTCCAGGACGTAGTCGACGCCGCCGAACGGGCGCACTTCCTTGGGGGCCGAGGCAACCGCGATGCCTCCGTTGGCGTCGTACTTCTGCGGCAGGCCGCCGTCGGACACCTGGGTGCCTACCCCCGCCTTGGTGTAGAAGGCCGGGATGCCCGCGCCGCCGGCACGCAGTTTCTCGGCCAGCGTGCCCTGCGGGGTGAGCACTACCTCGAGCTCGCCGGCCAGGTACTGGCGGGCGAACTCCTTGTTCTCGCCCACGTAGGAGCTGATGGTGCGGCGGATACGCCCGTCCCGGAGCAGGATGCCCAGTCCCCAGTCGTCGACGCCGCAGTTGTTGCTGACGGTTTCCAGGTCCGTTGTCCCGGCCCGGTGCAGGGCATCGATCAGGGCCACCGGGATCCCGCAGAGGCCGAACCCGCCCACGGCCAGGGAAGCGCCGTCGGGGATGTCCCCCACGGCTTCATCAGCACTGGCAACAACCTTGTCAATCATCCTTGATCCTTTCAGGCCGGCTTGCGTGCCCTGTGCAGGCGCAGGGCTAAAGTCCCAGTTCGCGGGCGATCAGCATCAGCTGGACCTCCGTGGTCCCCTCCCCCACTTCAAGGATCTTGGAGTCGCGGTAGTGGCGTGCCACAGTGAACTCGTTGATGAAGCCATAGCCGCCGAATACCTGGGTGGCATCCCGCGCGTTGTCCATGGCTGCCTCGCCTGCGACCATCTTAGCGATGGCCGCCTGGGTCTTGAACGGCTTGCCTGCCAGCATCCGGGCGGCCGCGTCGTAGTAGGCCAGCCGGGCGGTGTGGGCCCGTGCCTCCATGCGCGCGATCTTGAAGGAGATGGCCTGGTACTTGCCGATTTCGTGGCCAAAAGCCCGGCGCTCGCGGGCATACCGGACCGACAGGTCCACGCAGCCCTGGGCCGCGCCGGTTGCCAATGCTGCGATGGCGATCCGGCCCTCGTCCAGGATGGACAGGAAGTTGGCGTAACCGCGCCCCTCTTCGCCAAGCAGGTTTTCTTCCGGCACCCGGACGTCCTTCAGGGTCAGCGGGTGGGTATCGGAGGCGTTCCAACCCACCTTGTTGTAGGGTTTCTCCGCCTTGAAGCCGGGGGTGTCCGTTGGCACCAGGATGGTGGAGATTTCCTTTTTGATGCTGCCGTCTTCGCGTTCCTGCTGGCCGGTGACGGCCGTGACGGTGACCAGCCGGGTGATGTCGGTTCCGGAGTTGGTGATGAACTCCTTGTTGCCGTTGATCACCCAGTGTGTTTTGTCTCCGACGGCCTCGCGCCTCGCGTGGGTCTTGGTGCCGCCGGCGTCGGACCCTGCCTCCGGCTCGGTGAGCCCGAACCCGGCGAGCGCCTGGCCGGACGCAAGCATGGGCAGCCACTCCTGTTTCTGTGCTTCCGTGCCGAAGCGGTACACGGGCATGGCGCCCAGGGACACCCCGGCCTCCAGGGTGATGGCCACTGACTGGTCCACGCGGCCCAGCTGTTCCAGCGCAAGCGCCAGGGCGAAGTAGTCCCCGCCCATGCCGCCGTATTCCTCCGGGAACGGCAGCCCGAACAGGCCCATCTCCGCCATCTGCTTCACCACTTCGTAGGGGAAGCTGTGCTCTTCGTCGTGCTTTGCGGAAACCGGGGCCACCACGTTGTCCGCGAAGTCGCGCACGGTGTCGCTGAGGTCCTGGTATTCCTCGGTGAGTTCAAAACCGCTCATGGTCAGGCTCCTTCGCCTTGGTCTTCGTCTGCAACTGTTTCTGTGTCCGTGGAGCTGGGTCCGGCACCCGTGGGATGGGGGTGGACGGTGGCCAGCACCTGGTCGGCCTTCACCAGGTCACCGGTGCGGGCGGACAGATGGACCGTCCCTGCCAGCGGGGCCACCAAGTGATGCTCCATCTTCATGGCCTCCACGGACACCAGGACTTCCCCGGCCTGGACTTCATCCCCGTCGGCGACCGGGACAGCCACCACCGTGCCGGGCATTGGCGAACGCACCTCCGGATCGGCGGCGCCTTGCTGCCGCTGGACGGCTGCCAGCACCCGCTCCAGCCGCGCCTCGCGGGTCAGGACGTCAATCCGGCAGGACCAGCCGGCGTTGCCGAGGAAGAGTTGGGTGGGGCGACCGGGCAGTGGATTGCTCCGCGTCGGTTCCACCGGCCCCGTGAAGACGGGAGCCAGCCGGTAACTCCGGTGCTCGCCGTCAAGGTCAAGGTCGATGCCGTGCCGGCTGGACCAGTCCAGGGCTGCACGCCGCCGGGCGCCGCCGTCGACCGTTACCGTGGCTGTCTGTCCCCCGCTGGGGCTGCCGCTGACCAGCACGGTTGCCACGCCGCCGTCGGGCGTTCCGAGGCTGATCCGGCGCGGAGCCGGTGCGCCAAGCCGCCAGCCGCTCCTGTCCAGCCACGGGCCGGACGCAGGGGCCGGATGGTCCTGCGCCTCCATGGACAGCGCGTAGAGCGCGGCGGCCACAAGTTCGGGCTCTTCGATACGGCGGAATTCGAGTGCGGGCAGCTTCCGCTCGATCAGGCCGGTGTCCAGGCGCCCGGCGCGGACGTCGGGATCGTTGAGCAGGAGCCGAAGGTACTCGACATTGGTCTCGATGCCCAGAGCGGTGTACCCGGCCAGGGCTGTATCAAGGAACGCGAGGGCTGCGCCGCGGTCCGCGCCCCAGGCGATCACCTTGGAGATCATGGGGTCGTAGTGTGCCGACAGCTCCAGCCCTTCCACCAGGGAAGAATCAACCCGGAGCCGGCCGCCGGGCTGGTCCACTTCGCCCCGTGCGGGAGCGCTGGGCCGCTGCTGTGGTCCCGGCAACTCGTCCAGCTGCAGCACAGTCCCGGTGGACGGCAGGAAGTTCTTCTCCGGCACCTCGGCGTAGACCCGCGCCTCCAGCGCATGGCCGGACAGTTCGACGTCGGCCTGCCGGAGCGTCAGTTCCGCCCCGGCGGCGATCCGCACCTGCCATTCCACGAGGTCGATGCCGGCGACCATCTCGGTGACGGGGTGTTCCACCTGCAGCCTGGTGTTCATCTCCATGAAGAAGAACTCATCCGGCGCGTCGTCGGACACCAGGAATTCCACTGTTCCCGCCCCGGTGTAGTTCACGCTGCGGGCGGCGTTGCATGCGGCTTCGCCAATCCGCGCCCGCACTTCAGCACCGTTGGGCAGGCCCTCCAGCAGGGGGGACGGGGCTTCCTCGATGACTTTCTGGTGCCGTCGCTGCAGGGAGCATTCGCGCTCGCCCAGGTGGATGACGTTGCCGTGGTTGTCAGCCAGCACCTGCACTTCGATGTGCCGCGGGGTGGTCACCAGGCGCTCCAGGAACAGGGTGTCATCGCCAAACGCCGCACTGGCAACGCGCCGCGCCGTGGCCAGGGCTGCGGGCAGGTCCGCCGGCTTTTCCACCACGTGCATGCCTTTGCCGCCGCCGCCGGCGGAGGGCTTGATCAGGAGCGGATAGCCGACGGTGGCGGCCGCCTCGGACAGTTCGCCGTCCGTCATGCCGGGCCTGGCAACGCCGGGGACCACGGGCACGCCGTAACCCGCCACATGGTTTTTGGCGCGGATCTTGTCGCCCATGACATTGAGGGCTTCCACGCCCGGCCCGATGAACGTGATGCCGGCCTTTTCAAGGGCCCTGGCGAAGTCCACGTTCTCGCTGAGGAAGCCGTAGCCCGGGTGGACGGCCTCGGCACCGGACCGCCTGCAGGCTTCGACGAGCGCATCGGCGTTCAGGTAGCTCTCGGCCGCCGCGGCAGGGCCGATCCGGACCGCCGTGTCGGCTTCGCGCACGTGGCGGGCGCCGGCGTCGGCATCGCTGTAGACGGCCACCGAGCGGATCCCAAGCTGTCGCAGGGTGCGGATAACGCGGCAGGCGATTTCGCCGCGGTTGGCCACCAGGACCGTGCTGAAAAGCGGCGTGGCGTCGTTGGTGGCGGTGGCCGCTGCGGTCCCGGCGCCGGTGGTTTGGGTGGCGGTGTTGGTCTGCATGGTCATTGCTGGCTCACATCCGGAAGAGGCCGAAGGAGGTCTCCGGCAAGGGGGTGCGGGAGACGACGTCCAGGGCGAGGCCCAGGACGGTGCGGGTGTCGGCGGGGTCGATGACGGCGTCATCCCACAGGCGCGCGGTGGAGTAATACGGGCTCCCCTGGTCCTCGTACTGCTGGCGGATGGGGGCTTTGAAGGCTTCCTCGTCGTCCGCCGGCCAGTCCTCCCCCGCCGCCTCATACTGGTCCCGCTTCACGGTGGCCAGCACGCTGGCCGCCTGGTTGCCGCCCATCACCGAGATGCGGGCCGCGGGCCACATCCACAGGAACCGCGGGGAGTAGGCGCGGCCGCACATAGAGTAGTTCCCGGCACCAAAGGAGCCGCCGATCACCACGGTCAGCTTGGGCACGCGGGCCGTGGCGACGGCGGTGACCATCTTGGCCCCGTTCTTGGCGATGCCGCCCTGTTCGGCGTCCCGGCCCACCATGAAGCCGGAGATGTTCTGCAGGAACAGCAGCGGGATGCCGCGCTGGTCGCACAGCTCAATGAAATGCGCGCCCTTGAGCGAGGACTCGCTGAACAGCACGCCGTTGTTGGCCACGATGCCCACGGGGTGACCGTCGATGCGGGCGAAGCCGGTGACAAGGGTGGTGCCGTAGTCCTTCTTGAATTCGTGGAACCTGCTGCCGTCCACCAGCCGGGCGATCACCTCATGGACGTCGTAGGGTGCGTTGACGTCCGTGGGCACGGCGCCGTAGAGCCCCTCCGGGTCGACGGCAGGTTCGACGCCGGGTTCCACCTGCCAGGCGGGCGCGGCGGGAGGAGGCAGGGTGGCAACGATGTCCCTGATGATCTGGAGGGCATGTTCGTCGTTGTCGGCCAAGTGGTCGGTCACACCGGAGACGCGGGAATGCACCTCGCCGCCGCCCAGTTCCTCCGCAGTGACGATTTCCCCAATGGCGGCCTTCACCAGCGGCGGTCCGCCCAGGAAGATGGTGCCCTGGTTCCGGACAATAACGGTTTCGTCGCTCATGGCGGGGACGTACGCGCCGCCCGCGGTGCAGGACCCCATCACGGCGGCGAGCTGCGGGATCTTGGCGGCGGAGAGGCGTGCCTGGTTGTAGAAGATCCTGCCGAAGTGGTCCCTGTCCGGGAACACCTCATCCTGCTTGGGCAGGAACGCCCCGCCCGAATCCACCAGGTAGATGCAGGGCAGCCGGTTTTCCAGGGCGATCTCCTGCGCGCGGAGGTGCTTCTTGACCGTCATTGGGTAATAGGTGCCGCCCTTGACGGTGGCGTCATTGGAGATGACCAGCACCTGCCTGCCGTGCACCAGGCCGATCCCGGCGATTACTCCGGCGCCCGGGGCATCGTCGTTGTACATGCCGTTGGCGGCAAGGGGCGCGATTTCCAGGAACGGGCTGCCGTCATCCAGGAGCTGGTCGATCCGGTCCCGCGGCAGCAGCTTGCCACGGGCCACATGCCGGTCCCGCGACTTCTGGGGACCTCCCAGCGCCGCATCCGCCAGCCTTTTCCGCAGGTCCTCCGCCAGCGCCAGCTGCGCTTCCCGGTTGGCGCGGAAGGACTCGCTTGCCGGGTCGAGCCGGGTGGCCAGGGTCTCCATTGACGATCCGTCCTTGTGTGCACCGGGCCGGCTCCACGCCAACTCGGTTAGTGACTAATAACTGAAATTCAGGTTAGTCTCGATTAACTGTGATGTCCAACACACGGGCGCCTTGCTAGACTCTGCGTCGGCCCCAGGAGGAAAAGTGTCCAGCAATCCAGTGCAGCCGGTTCCTGCCACGCACGTCCCCACACCGCAGGGTCCCACGACACAGGTCCCCACAACGCAGGTCCCCACAACGCAGCGCGGCAAGGCCAAGGAGAACCGGCGGCAGGCGTTGCTGACAGCTGCGGCCTCGCTGTTCGCAGCCAACGGCTTCAACCGGGTGTCCCTGGAGGACCTCGGCGCAGCTGCGGGCGTCAGCGGGCCTGCGGTCTACCGCCATTTTCCCGGCAAGCAGGCGGTCCTGGCCGACCTGCTGGTCACCGTGAGCCGGGAACTGCTCGACGGCGGCCGCCAGGTTGTGGAGCACGCCGCCGATCCCCTGGCGGCGCTGCGCCACCTGGTGGAGTTCCAAGTGGACTTCGCGCTCGGCAAGCCGGACGTAATCCGGGTGCAGGACCGCGACCTCAGCAATCTGTCGGAGCAGGACCAGTCCGCCGTGCGCGCGCTGCAGCGCAGCTATGTAGAGGTGTGGGTGGACGTCCTGGCAAAGGTGCACCCCGGTATTGATGCCGCTGAACTGCGAATGCGCGCCCACGCCACCTTTGGCCTGATCAACTCCACGCCGCACTCCGTCCGCAGCCACGGCAGGCGGATGGCTGCCAGCGTTGCCCGCCCCTTGCTGGAGCGGATGGCGCTGGCAGCCCTGATGGTGGACAGCGGGCCTTCGGCCTGAGCCGCCCAATACCGGGCACCACACGAACGGCCCCGCCCGCACAACCGGGCCCTGGCAGCACCGCTTATGCGGGTTGGGGCCGGTGATGTGCCGCTACACCATGGTGAGGACCATCCCCGGCTCGGCCAGGATGGCACCGACGTCGGCCAGGAAACGGGAGCCTTGTTCCCCATCCACCAGGCGGTGGTCGAAGGACAGGCTCAGTGTGAGCACCTGGCGCAGCGCCACCTCGCCCCGGTATTCCCACGGCATGGTCCGGACCGCGCCCAGGCCGAGGATCGCCGCCTCCCCCGGGTTGAGGATGGGGGTGCCGGCGTCGATGCCGAAGACACCGATGTTGGTGATGGAGATGGTGCCGCCGGAAAGGTCCGCGGGGGTGGTCTTACCCGCCCGGGCGGTCTCGGCGAGTTCCGCCAGGGCCTGGGCGAGCTCCGGGAGCTGCAGGGCGCCGGCGTCCTTGATGTTGGGCACGGTGAGCCCCCTGGGCGTGGCCGCGGCGATGCCCAGGTTCACGTAATGGAACGTGACGATCTCCTGGTTTTCCTCGTCCCAGCGCGAATTCAGCGCCGGGTGCCGGCGAAGGGCAATGAGGACCGCCTTGGCGGCGAGCGTCAGGGGCGTGAGCTTGATGCCGGCGAATGCCCTGCTCTCCTTCAGTTTGGCCAGCAGCTCAAGGCTCGGCGTGACGTCCACGGTGAGAAACTCGGTGGCATGCGGCGCAGTGAAGGCGCTTTGCACCATTGCGGCCGCGGTGTGCTTCCGGACGCCTTTGATGGGGGTCCGGGTCTCCCGCTCCCCCGCAGCGGTTGCAGCTGCAGGCGCCTGGCCGACCATGGGCGTGGCAGCCTCTTCCGCCTGCCCGGCAAATTCCTGCACATCTTCCCGGGTAATCAGCCCGCCGGGACCGGTACCGCGGATCTGCGCGAGGTCCAGCCCCAGGTCCTTGGCCAGCTTGCGGACGGGAGGAGTGGACCGCGGCCGCTCGGCCCGCCTGGTTTCGACAGGTGTGGTTTCGACAGGCTCAACCACCGGCACCGCACTTTCAGCCTGTTTTGTTTCGGCCGGCCCAGCCACCGGCGCGAAGTTGCGCGCCCGGCGCGTGGGGCGTCCGGAACCTTCGACGACGGCACCGTACCCCACAAGGTTCGGTTCCCGTTTGGGCGTCTCCGCCGGTTGGTCCCCGAGCCCGGCCGAACGGCCGTTCCCCTCCGAAGGCGACCCGCCGCCGTCGTCCGCCACCTCAAAGGAGACGATGGGCTTGCCCACCTCCACGACGGAACCGGGCTGCTCGTGAAGTTCCTTGATGACGCCGGCAAAGGGCGACGGAAGCTCCACCACGGCCTTGGCCGTCTCCACCTCGGCGATGACCTGGTTCAGGGTGACGGTATCGCCAACGCCCACTTTCCAGCTGAGGATTTCGGACTCCGTGAGTCCCTCACCCAGGTCCGGGAGCCGGAATTCCTTGATCATGGTGGCGCTCATCCTTCCAGCCCGCTCAGGGAGTTGGGGCGGCCCAGGGCACGATCCACACCGTCCAGGATGCGGTCCAGGCCCGGCAGGTGGTGCATTTCCAGCTTGGAGTAGGGGTAGGGGATATCGAACCCGGTCACCCTGACGGGTGCTGCTTCCAGGTGGTAGAAGCACCGCTCCGTGATGCTCGCCGCCACTTCCGCGCCGAGCCCGCCGGACTGCCCGGCCTCGTGGGTCACCACCAGCCGCCCTGTCTTCCGCACCGAGGCCACCACGGGTTCGTAGTCAACGGGGGCCAGCGAGCGCAGGTCGATGACTTCAATCGAGATACCTTCATCCGCTGCGGCGGAGGCGGCGTCCAAAGCGGTCTTGACCAGCGGCCCGTAGGCCACCAGGGTGACGTCCGCGCCGTCGGTCAGCACCCTGGCCTTGTCCATGGGCAGGACCATGGCCGGGTCCACGGACTCGTCCACCTCACCTTTGTCGTGATAGCGGCGCTTTGGCTCGAAGTACAGGACGGGATCGTCACAGGAGATGGCCTGCTGGATCACGGTGTAGGCGTCCTGCGGATTGGCCACTGTCACCACCCGCAATCCGGAGGTGTGGGTGAAGTAGGCTTCCGGTGATTCCGAGTGGTGCTCGGGCGAGCCGATGCCGCCGCCAAAGGGGACGCGGATGGTGATGGGCATCTTGACGGCCCCGCGGGTGCGGTAGTGCAGCTTGGCCACCTGGCTGACGATCTGGTCGAACGCCGGGTAGATGAACCCGTCAAACTGGATTTCCACCACCGGCCGGTAGCCCCGGTAGGCCAGGCCGACGGCGGTGCCCACGATGGCGGACTCGGCCAGCGGCGTGTCCACCACGCGGTGGGTCCCGAAATCCTTTTGCAGGCCGTCCGTCACGCGGAACACCCCGCCCAGGGTGCCAATGTCCTCGCCGAGGAGGACCACCTTTGAGTCGTTTTCCAGCGACTTGCGCAGCCCGGCGTTGATGGCACGGGCAAAGGTCAACTGCGTCATCAGCGTGCACCTTCCTCTGAAACGGCTCCTGCGGGATCGCCGAAGGACGCCAAATAACGTGCGTAATGGTCCTGCTGGCGTTCCAGCCAGGAGTTGGGTGCGCTGTAGACGTGCTTGAAGATGTCCATGGGCTGGGGATCGGGCATGGTGGTGCAGCCCCGGCGCATCTCCGCCGCAACGGCGTCTGCCTTGTCCTTGACCTGCTGCTGCAGTTCCGCGGTGAGCAGGCCCTTCCGGTCCAGGAGGCCGGCGAGCCTGGAGATGGGGTCCTTGGCCGCCCAGTCCTCAAGTTCATTGGCGTCCCGGTAGCGGGTTGGGTCATCGGCCGTAGTGTGCGGCCCCATGCGGTAGCTGACCGCTTCGATGAAGGTGGGACCGCCGCCGCGCCGGGCCCGGTCCAGCGCCAGCCGGGTAGCGGCCATGACCGCCAGGACATCGTTGCCGTCCACCCGCAGGCTGGGGATGCCGAAACCGGTGGCCCGGTCCGCGAGCTGGATATGGGACTGCAGTCGTACCGGCTCGGAGATGGCCCAGTGGTTGTTGGTGCAGAAGAAGACCACGGGGACCTGGAAGCTGGCGGCAAACACCATGGCCTCGCTGACGTCGCCTTCGCTGGTGGCACCGTCGCCGAAGTAGGTGATGGCTGCGGCATCGGCGCCGTCATTCTGGATCCCCATGGCATAGCCGGTGGCGTGCAGGGTCTGGGCACCGATAATGATCTGCGGCGTGGCCATGTTGATGCTGTACGGGTCCCATCCGCCGGAGGCATTGCCGCGCCATACCCGGAGGAGGTCGGTCAGATCCACGCCGCGGCAGTATGCCACTCCGTTCTCACGGTAGCTGGAGAACACAAAATCGTCGGCCCGCAGGGACCGGCCGGACCCGATCTGGGCCGCTTCCTGGCCGAGCAGCGGGGGCCACAGGGCCAGCTCACCCTGCCGCTGCAGCGCGGTGGCCTCCACGTCGATCCGGCGGATGACAGTCATGTCCTCGAACAGGGAACACAACTGCTCGTCGGTAATATCCCTGACCCAGAAGTCGAACTCCGGGTGGCTGATGCGCTCGCCTGCCGGGGTGATCAGTTGGAGAAATTCCTGCCCGGGGCTGCCCGGGTTTCCTGCGCTTTCGGGGGTCTGTGCGCCGCCAGGGCCCGTTTCGTCTGTAGACACGATTGCCGCAACCTTCGTACGTCGTTGACCCGTGGCCTCCGGGCTTTTGGCCCTGCCGCCACCGGCCTTCCGGGCGTCATTGCCCCAGATACTGTGACCCTACTCACAACACCCATGGGGTACAACCACTCGGGCATTCTTTGAGCAGAATGCCCTGTCAGGCCTGTTGGCACCGTGCTAGCGTTGCGCATTATGCAAGCTTTGGATGGCACTGACACCCGCCTGCTGTCGGCGCTCGCGGAGGATCCCCGCCGGACGGTGGTGGCGCTCGCCCAGAAGCTGGGGCTGTCCCGCAACACGGTCCAGGCGCGCATGGCCCAGTTGGAAAAGAAGCACGCCTTCCTGTCCTTTCAACGGCGCATCAATCCGGTGGCGCTGGGGTACCCGCTCATGGCCTTCATCTCGGTGCACGTCCAGCAACAGAAACTTGGGAGGCTGGCGGAGGAGATCGCGGCCATTCCGGAGGTTTTGGAGGGATACGGGCTGACGGGATCGGCGGACCTGCTGCTGCGCGTGGTGGCCCGGGATGCCGAGGACCTGTTCCGCATCAACGGAAAGATCCTGGCCTGCGACGGCGTGGAGCGGGCGGACACGGCCCTGGCTATGGGCGAGCTGATCCCCTTCCGTGTGCAGCCCCTGCTTGACCGCGGCTCAGAGGGCGCATAGCGGCAGGATTTGGAGGCGGCGCTGAAAGCACGACGGCGGCGGGCCGGGTTATAGGCTGGTTTCAGTCATACGCGGGCCGGGACCGGCCCGTCCGCCCGCCGGCGCCGAAGCGCCTGTTCGATGAAAGCCGCCAGTTTGATGAAAGGCTCACCACTTGACTAGTCCCCAGGACGCGGGCAGCCCCCAGGATCCGTACCAGCAAGGACCGTACAGGCAGGGCACGTATCAGCAGGGCCCTCCGGGCTTAACACCGCATCAGTTTCCCCCGATGCCGGAACAGCCGGCCCCGTTCGGCCTGCCCGGTGAGCCTCCCCCGCAGCGAAGCCGGCAGCGGAGCCGGCGGAAGCTGTGGATCATCCTTGGCAGCATCGGCGGAGTGCTGCTGCTGGTGACCATCGGCGTCGTCATCCTGGTGAACATCGTGGGCAGCGCCACCAACCAGGCCAGGGGCCTCGCGGACGACTTCACAAAGAAGGTGATCGCCGGCGACACCTCCGGCGCGTACGACGAATATCTCGACCCCGCCCTTCAGGAGCAGCTTTCCAAGGAGGCATTCATCTCCGGGGTGAAGAGCCTGGAAATGGACAGCTCCTGCCAGCCCTCCTACAACAACCTGAAGGTGGCCACCGAGAACGGCGTCAAGTCGGCCGAGGTGGTGGGCCAGATCAGCTGCACCGGCAAGAAGGTGGACCTGGCCTACAAGTTCCAGGGAACCGACCGGCTCACGATGACCAACATCAAGCTGCGTCCCGCCGCCTAGGGCCAGCCTGACGACGGGAAGGTTCGGGAAGGTGGAAAGGGTGCTGATCTTTTTACCCATCCACTTCCGGCCATGGTCCGAATCGCTTCCGAGGGTCCCGCCCAGGGACCACGGACCGGCGGGTGGCCACACCCGCCCTATCGGAAGGATCCAGGCCATGCGCAACTCACCCAACCGCCTCATCGCCACCATTTTCGGAGCCGTCTACCTGCTGGTGGGCCTCCTGGGCTTCGCCGTCACCTCCGGCGTCGGTTTCGCCGCCACCGAGGGCGCGAACCTCATCATCTTCGAAGTCAACCCGCTGCACAACGTCATTCACTTGGCCATCGGCGCCGCGCTGCTCTTGGCCGGGCTCCGCGGGACGGCCAGCGCACGCACGGTGAACGCCACTGTGGGCGCCGTCTACCTCCTGGTGGGCATTGTTGGCCTGTTCCTGCTGAACTCGCCGCTGAACATCATCGCGCTGAACGGGGCCGACAACGTCCTCCACCTGGCCAGCGCGGTACTCCTGCTCGGCGTGGGCCTGTCCCTGGACAAGTCCCCGGCCGCTGCCCGCGCGTAGCAGGACAGCGCGGAATGACAAGGCCCGGAATGGCTCCTGCGGGGCCAACTGTTCCAGCAATCCAGCCAGCGCCCCTGACGCACCCTTCGGTCCGCCTGGTCACCGGGTTCGCGGGATTCGGCGCGGGATCGGTCAACCTGGCCATCTCGTCCAGCATCCTTGCAGCCGGTTCGGCGCAGCCGGAGAGGATCATCGCCGCGGTGCTGGCCGGGCTGTGGGGCACAGCCCTGCTGGCCGGTGCGGTGGTGTTCCTGGCCAGGGGCCGGTCGGCGGGCGGCCGATGGGTGCAGTACCCGCTGGCGGCCGCCGCCGTGGCCCACCTCGCTGCCATCGCCTTCCCTGCGTTCGTAACTTCCGGGCTGGGCTTGACGCAGCTTTCGGCGTTGCTGCTGACGCTGATGATCATCGCCTCGCTGGCGTGGCTGCGGCGGACCCAGCGGCTGGACGGCGGGCGGCAGCAGGCAGCCGGGGAAAGGGCCGGAGACCGGCCGGGCAGGCTGTTGCTCGCAGCGTTTGCCGGTGCCGTCCTGGTGGCGGGCATTACGACGCCGGGACTCGCCGCTTCCACCGCGGGCCAGTACGCCGTGCCGCACGGTGGGCACGGGAACCTGGCGCCGGGTGGCCACCACCAGCACTGAGCGACCACTGGGCCGCCCGCGGCTGGACCGCACCCTGTCCCACGGAAAGAGCCTCCATGCCGCAGTCTGCGGCAGGAGGCTCTTCGCGTTGCGCCGGAAAAATCCCGGCGCTGGTTGGCAGTGGACCCTCTTCAGGAACCCTGCCTTAGTGGTCCACGGCCTTCTCGGCTCCGATGCCCGTGAGCGACCGGACTTCCATTTCGGCCTGCTTGGCAGGATCTTCGCGCCTCTTATCCAGGGTGGTGCCCAGCCAGCCCAGGAAGAAGGCCAGCGGAATCGACACGATGCCCGGGTTGCTCAGCGGGAAGAGCGCGAAGTTGGCACCCGGGATCATCGAGGTCTTGGCACCGGAAACCACCGGCGAGAACACGATGAGCAGGATGGCCGCCGCCAAACCTCCGTACATGCTCCACACGGCGCCCTGGGTGGTGAACTTCCGCCAGAACAGCGAGTAGATGATGGTGGGCAGGTTCGCCGAAGCGGCAACCGCGAAGGCGAGCGCCACCAGGAAGGCTACGTTCTGGCCGTTGGCGAAGATGCCGCCCAGGATGGCCAGGATGCCGATCACCACTACGGTGCGGCGGGCTACCCGGACTTCGGTGGCGGCGTCGGCCTTGCCCTTGGCAATGACGTTGGCGTAAATGTCATGGGCAAAGGATGCCGCCGCCGTAATGGTCAGGCCGGCCACCACAGCCAGGATGGTGGCGAACGCGACCGCCGAGATGAACCCGAGCAGCAGCGGGCCGCCCAGGTGGAAGGCCAGCAGCGGGGCGGCGGCGTTGACGCCGCCGGGTGCGGACTTGATGGTGTCCGCGCCCACAAGGGCCGCAGCTCCATAGCCAAGCACCAGGGTGAAGAGGTAGAACAGGCCGATCAGCCAGATGGACCAGACCACGGACTTGCGTGCTTCCTTGGCTGTGGGGACGGTGTAGAAGCGCATCAGGACGTGCGGCAGGGCTGCCGTGCCGAGCACCAGGGCAAGGCCCAGGGACATGAAGTCCAGCTTGGACGTATCGGTCTTGCCGTACTGGAGGCCCGGGTTCAGGACCGCAGGGTTGTTGGCGGTCTCCACGGCACCGCCCAGCAGGGCGGAAAGGTTGAAGCCGTAGATGGCCAGGACCCACAGGGTCATGACGGCGGCACCGGCGATCAGCAGCATGGCTTTGATGATCTGGACCCAGGTGGTGCCCTTCATGCCGCCGATAAGGACGTACATGATCATGAGGGCGCCGACGACGATGATCACCAGGGCCTGGCCGCCCCAGTCGCTGATGCCCAGCAGCAGGGAGATCAAGCTGCCTGCACCGGCCATCTGGGCCAGCAGGTAGAAGAAGCAGACCGCGAGGGTGGAAATGGCGGCGGCGATCCGGACCGGGCGCTGCTTCAGCCGGAAGGACAGCACGTCAGCCATGGTGAACTTGCCGGTGTTGCGCAGCAGTTCAGCAACCAGCAGCAGCGCCACGAGCCAGGCCACCAGGAAGCCGATGGAGTACATGAACCCGTCGTAGCCGTTGATGGCGATGGCCCCGGTAATGCCCAGGAAGGATGCTGCGGACAGGTAGTCGCCGGCGATGGCGGTGCCGTTCTGCGAGCCGGTGAACGACCGTCCTGCCGCATAGTAGTCGGCGGCGGTCTTGTTGTTGCGGCTGGCGCGGAACACGATCACCATGGTGACCGCCACAAACAGGCCGAAGATGCCCATGTTCAGCAGGGTGGTGTCCTTGAGGGCGGCGACGTCCACCGCTGCGGGAATTGCGATCATTTGTTGGCTCCGCCCACTCGGTTTCCGTTCTTATCGAATTCATGCCCCTCGATCTCGTGCCTGATCTCCGAAGCGATGGGGTCCAGCCGCTTGTTCGAGTAGTGCACGTACCAGCCGGTGATGGCGAAGGTGGAGACAAACTGGAGCAGGCCCAGGATCAGGCCGATGTTGATGTTGCCCCAGACCTTGGTGGACATGAATCCCACCGCATAGTCGGCAAGCAGGACATAGGCGAAGTACCACAGCAGGAAGGCCACCGCCATGGGGAAGACAAAGCTGCGGTGACGCTTGCGCAATTCCTGGAACTGCCCGGTCGACTGGACTTGTTCAAAGTCCACGGACGCCGCTGCGTCCGGAGTATGGGCATCGTTACCCATCGTTCCTCCTCATTGAGTTGCCGGAACACACCGGGCGGCAGTCCCTGATCACACAGGGGCACCGCAGATGTGACACCAATCACTCTGCCGCCGCGGGTGCCGCTGGTTCCAGCACATCGGCCCCCACCGTCGCTCAACGGTCGCGATGCTGCGGCCAACGGCACCCGCCGCTACGCTGGGCAGCATGCCGGACTCCCCCCTCCTCACCGCCGCGGCCGTGGCTGTGATCGCCATGGCCATTGCCGTCGTCGTCGGCGTGGGCCTGAAGGTGCTCCGTTCCTTCCGTGAGCTGGGCACTGATGCCGAACGCGCCACCTACCACACGCTCCACGCGGCCTCCCAGGCAGGGCAGCACCTGCGGCGGGGCCTGAACCCGGCCGGAGCCGCAAAGGCCAGCCGCCAGCTCCGCGCCCTGCTTGCCTGCGATGCCCTGGCGATCACCGACACCTCGGGCGTCCTGGCCTGGGACGGCGGCGGCGAGGACATCAGGCCGCGCCTGATGGACCTCGCCGCCGAGGTCCTGTCTTCGGGCCGGGCGGCTGTACTGCCCGCGGGAGGCGATGGTACCGGCGGCCAGCTTGCCGGCGTCATCGCCCCTGTGCGGGCGGGCACCCGGGTGGTGGGTGCGGTTGCCGCCTTTGCTCCTTCCGCGGGGGCCGGCCTGGTCAGGGCGACAGGGGAAGTGGCGGACTGGGTGGCCGTCCAGGTGGAATTGGCCGAACTGGACGCCTCACGCACGCTGCTCATGGAAGCGGAGGTCCGGGCGCTGCGGGCCCAGATCAGCCCGCATTTCATCTACAACTCACTCAACGCCATCGCGTCCTTCATCAACACGGACCCGGAACGGGCCAGGGAACTCGTAGTGGAGTTCGCCGATTTCACCCGCTATTCGTTCCGGCGGCACGGCGACTTCACCACGCTGGCCGAGGAACTGCGCTGCATCGACCGCTACCTGCTCCTGGAGCGCGCCCGGTTCGGCGACCGGGTCCAGGTCAGCCTCCGCGTGGCGCCCGAAGTCCTCAGCACCGTCATCCCGTTCCTCAGCCTCCAGCCGCTGGTGGAAAACGCCGTCCGGCACGGGCTGGAGGCCAAGGCAGGTCCGGGGCATATCAGCATCACGGCGGAGGACGCGGGTGCCTTCGCCGAGGTCACCATTGAGGACGACGGCGTGGGGATGGATCCGGAGCAGCTCCGAGCGGTCCTGGCCGGCCACACCGATGGGGACCACGTTGGGCTGCGGAACGTGGATGCGCGCCTCCGCCAGGTGTACGGAAACGACCACGGGCTGGTGGTGGAAACGGCGCCGGGCGAGGGAACGCTGATCACCATGCGGGTGCCCAAGTCCCAGCCCGGCCATGATGCGTAAGGCCGGCCTCCCGCTGGAAGTACCCTAGGAGAATGATTAACGTCCTCGTCGTTGATGATGAGCTGCCCGCCGTTGAGGAACTGGCCTTCCTGCTGGGCAGGGACGAACGCATCGGAAAGGTGCTGCGGGCCACGTCAGGCGCCGAAGCACTCACGGCCCTGTCCTCCGCCAGCATCGACGCCGTCTTCCTGGATATCCACATGCCCGCCGTGTCCGGCCTGGACATTGCCGGCGCGATCGCCCGGAGCAGCAACCCGCCCGCCGTCGTCTTTGTCACCGCCGACGAGGACCACGCCCTGGCCGCCTTCGAACTCGCCGCCGTGGACTACCTGCTCAAGCCTGTGCGCGCCGAGCGCCTGGCCCGTTCCGTGGGACGGATCAGCGAACTGCGCGACGGCGGGGCGGCGCCCGAGATGATCACAGTGGACCAGGGCGGAACCACCAGGATGATCCGCCGCGATGACGTCACGTACGTCCAGGCCCAGGGGGACTACGCGCGGCTGCACACCGCCGACGCAAGCTACCTCATCCGGGTCCCGCTGGCCGACCTGGAACAGCAGTGGGCAGACGCCGGGTTCATCCGCACCCACCGCTCCTACCTGGTGGCCCTGAAGCATGTGTCCTCCATGAAGCTGGCGGCCGACGGACCGCGCGTCACGGTGGCCGGCGCAGGCCTGCCCATCAGCCGCAGGCACCTGCCCATCGTGCGGGAGAGGCTGGAGGCCACCCGGATCAGGCCACACGCGTGACCCGGGTCCGGGTCACGGCCCCGCACGCGTCACCGCTCACCCAGGCCCGTGGCGCCTCAAAGCCCCTGGAGTCGCGCGAAGCGGCGCAGGAATCCGACGTTGGTCAGGTGTTCGTCCGCTCGCTGATCCGGTCCCAGCTGCGGCTGGCCCTGGTGGTGGCGGGTGGCTTCCTGCTGATCCTTGCAGCGTTCCCGCTGATCCTGGTGGTGGTTCCCGGCCTCGCCGACGCCCGCATCGCCGGGATCCCCTTTGGCTGGTTGCTGCTGGGCGCCGGCATCTATCCTGTCATCGGGCTGAGCGCGTGGCTGTACGTCAGGACGGCGGCCCGGAACGAGGCACGGTACCGGGACCTGGCGGGGGAACAGTGAGGCAGGGGTGAATGCCGGCGTCGCCATCACCGCCGTCACCGTGGTGTCCCTCGCCACCGCCATCATCGGGTTCTACGGGCTCCGGATCTCGCGCACCACGGGAGACTTCTACGTTGCCTCGCGGACCGTTCGGCCCTGGTGGAATGCATCGGCGATCGGCGGGGAGTACCTGTCCGCCGCCAGCTTCCTGGGCGTGGCCGGACTCATCCTGCTGTCCGGGACCGACGCGCTCTGGTTCCCCGTAGGCTATACCGCCGGGTACCTGATGCTGCTGCTCTTCGTCGCCGCCCCGCTCCGCCGGTCTGGGGCCTATACAATTCCGGACTTCACCGAGTCCCGCCTCGCTTCCCGGACGGTCCGCCGCGTCACCAGCCTTGTGGTGGTGATGGTGGGGTGGTTGTACATCGTGCCGCAGCTCCACGGCGCCGCGCTGACAATCCATATCGCCACGGGCCTGCCGTCCTGGGTGGGGTCCGTGGCCGTCGTGGTGGTGGTGTGCCTGACGGTGGTGGCCGGCGGGATGCGCTCCATCACCTTTGTCCAGGCGTTCCAGTACTGGCTCAAGCTGACAGCCCTGGCCGTGCCCATCCTGTTCATCATCTTCGTGCTGGCCGGGCACGGGGCCGAGCCGCAATCCCCGCCGGCCGTCAACCCGACGGGCCTGGCACCGGCCGGGCCCTACCAGAACGTGTCCCTGCTGGTGGCGCTGCTGTTCGGCACCCTGGGCCTGCCGCACGTGCTGGTGCGTTTCTACACGAACCCGGACGGGCACTCGGCACGGCGCACCACGCTGATCGTCCTGGGCCTGCTGTCCGTGTTCTACCTCTTCCCCACCGCTTATGGCCTGGTGGCCCGGATGTTCGCCCCGGACCTCGCCCGGTCCGGACAGCCGGATGCCATGGTCCTGAGGCTGCCCGGCGAACTCGTCGGCGGGATGGCCGGCGACATGCTGACCGCCCTGGTGGTGGCAGGGGCGTTTGCCGCCTTCCTGTCCACTACCTCAGGCCTGGTGGTGTCCCTGGCCGGCGTCATCAGCCAGGACGTCCTGGGCGGCAGCGTGCGGGGGTTCCGGCTCGCGGCCGTCGTGTCCGCCGTCGTCCCCCTTGGCTTCGCCTTCATGACCGGTTCCCTGGCACTGGCCGGCAGCGTCGGGCTGGTGTTCGCGTTTACCGCCTCCACGGTGTGCCCGGTCCTGCTGCTGGGCATTTGGTGGCGCGGACTGACCGACGCCGGCGCCATTGCCGGAATGGTGACCGGCGGTGTGCTGTGCGGCGGGGCAATGATCGCCGGGGCCCTCCCCGGTTCGGGTCCGGCACCGGCCTGGCTGGCACAACCCGCGGCCTGGAGCGTGCCCGCCGCGTTCGCCGTGATGGTCATCGTCTCGCGGGCCACCGCCGGCCGGATCCCGGCCAGCATGCCAAGGATCATGACCCGGCTGCACACCCCGGAACGGCCGCTGGCAACCGAACGGTGATCGGGAGGACAATAACGCCATGTCCACCGAGGACGGCGGCACGTCCCACCAGCACGGCTTCCACCAGGACCGCTTCCACCAGGACAGCGGGGTCCCGGCCTCCGTGCGGGCGCAGCTGCTCGCCACGGAACACTGGGGCCTGTTGGCATCACGCAGCACGGCGCAGGCGGAGGTGCTGACCCGCATCAGCATGTTCCTCACCTTCACGTCCGCCAGCGTGGTCAGCGTGGCGCTGGTGGGCCAGGCCACCGGGTTTTCGGACGCGTTCGTCCTGCTGGCGGTGGTGGTGTTGTTCATCGACGCGGCGATCGGGCTACTGACCCAGCTCCGGGTGAACAACGTGGCCCACGAGGACCTCATGTACGTTACGGCTATGAACAGGCTGCGGGCCGCCTACGTGGACCTTGACCCGGGCGTGGCGCCCTACCTGATGGCAGCCCACCACGACGACGAGGCCGGCTCAGTGCAGACCTACTATTTTTTCGGCAACCGCGGCAGCTTTAGCCACGTGGCGGGCAGCAGCATGATCTTCATAACGACGGCGAACGCTCCCTTGATTGCCATCCTGGCTGGCCTGCTGGTGACACTCGCCGGCGCCGGTATGGCACCGGCCGCGGTGACGGGCGCCGTGTGCGGAACCGGGTTCCTGGCAGCGTCCGCGGTCCGCGGGTACCGGAGCTACCGCGACGTGTGGCGCCGTTTTACGCCCTTGTCCCCCACGCCATCGGCCGGGGAATAGCCAGCACCGGCGGAAGCCCCGTCAGTCGATGGCCGCCATCAGTTCGACAACGCGGTCCAGGAAGGCGTCCACCTGGGATTCCTCGTATCCTTCCTGGCCCACGGCAGGACGGAAGACTGCGCGCCGCACACTGTCCACGCTCAGCGGCTTGTCCTGCTCAAGGTAGGCGATGAGCTCATGGCACAGCCGGTCGACGTCGTGCGTGTTGTAGCTGCGCCCCTTCTTCTGGCTGGGCCGGCGGAAGCGGTCACCGTCCGGCCGGTGCAGGCGTCCCCGGAGGATGCCGGACAGGTTTCCGATTTCGCGCAGCCAGGCTTCCTCGCCCCTCGCCGCGATCAATTCGTCCCGCTCCCGTCGGGCAAAGGCATCCTCGAGCCGGTCCAGCGCTGCATCCACAACGGCAGCCGAGTAGCCGCCCTTGACCGGATCGAAGGACACCGCACGCACATCGGAGCTCTTGACGGGGTCCGTGGCAGCTTCCGGCGTCTCCAGGGAGACCCGTGCCCGCTGCAGAAACTGGTCCACCTGCTTGGCGTTGTAGCCGTACTCGCTGCGCTCCACGCGCTCAAAGGACGCAGGGATCTGCCGATGAATGTCCAATGCCACTTCGATTCCTTCAATGCTCTTCAGCCGTAGTGCTTCCGCACCAGTTTAGGGTGCCGGGCCTGGTGCGCCCGCCCGGACCCCTGTTTGTGTCAATACCCGGGCCTCGCCGGGCTGGAGGGACCTAAGCGCCGGCCACAAGCCCATACAGGATGAAGGCCACGGGCGCGGCGAACACGATCGAATCCAGCCGGTCCATCACGCCTCCGTGGCCGGGCAGTATGCTGCTCATGTCCTTGACGCCCAGCTCACGCTTGACCATGGATTCGGCGAGGTCGCCGGCGGTAGAGGCAGCCACCGTTCCCACGGCCAGCACCACTCCGACCCACCACGGCTTGTCCAACACGAAGAGGGCGGCGAGGATGCCGATCAGCATGGCGCCTGCCACCGATCCTCCGAACCCCTCCCAGGATTTCTTGGGGCTGATCTTCGGCGCCATGGGGTGCTTTCCGATGGACGCCCCCACCAGGTAGCCGAAGGTGTCGTTGGAGACCACCAGCAGCAGCATGACGGCGATCTCCCACGCTCCGATGGGCGCCATGCCCCCGGGCCACAGCCCCAGCGGCGTTGTGCCGGCGGCATGCAAAGGCAGGGCGGCGAAGCTGATAAAGAACGGCACCCAGCCCAGGGTGAAGACGCCCGCGAAGATGCTGTTGGCCGATCCGGCGGCGCTTTCGATGGACCGCCAGAGCAGGACCGCCACGGCGCTCAGCAGCAGGGCAAAGAGCTGGCTTTCAATCCCGCCAAAATAGGCCGCGAACGGCATGGCCAGGGTTCCGGTCATGACCGGAACAATGGGCATCCTTGTACCGTTGGCTTCCAGCGCCCGGTAGATCTCCCAAACACCGAACACCGCGAAGGCGGTGACGATGGCGACAAAAACCAGCGGGAGGAACAGCAGCCCGCCCAGGACAGCGATGAGCATGGCCAGGCCCACCACGACGGCGGCAGGCAGGTTGCGCCCGGCCTTTGGTGTCGGGTTGCTCCTGGGCTGCTTCCCCCGTGTGCGCGCCCTGGGTGTGGGGGCCTGATCTGCCTGGCCCATCAGACTTCGAGCAGCTCTGCTTCCTTGCGCTTAAGCAGCTCGTCGATGCCGTCCACGTGGGCCTTGGTGAGGCTGTCCAGTTCCTTTTCGGCGCGGTTGCCTTCGTCCTCCCCGGCTTCCCCGTCCTTGACCAGGCGGTCCAGCGTCTCCTTGGCCTTGCGGCGGATGTTGCGGATGGAGATCTTGGCGTCCTCGCCCTTGGTCTTGACGATCTTGACGTATTCCTTGCGGCGTTCCTTGGTCAGCTCGGGAATGGTGATCCTGATGACGTTGCCGTCATTGGACGGATTGGCGCCGACCTCGGAGTCGCTCAGGGCACGCTCGATGTCGCGCATGGCGGACTTGTCGAACGGGGTGATCAGGATGGTCCGGGCGTCCGGGATGGCAAAGGAAGCCAGCTGCTGCAGCGGCGTGGGGGAACCGTAGTAGTCCACCAGGACCTTGTTGTACAGGCCGGGGTTGGCGCGGCCGGTGCGGACGGAAGCGAAGTCTTCCTTGGCTACCTCAACCGCCTTGTCCATCTTTTCTTCGGCTTCGAGCAAGGTTTCTTCGATCACGGTCTCTCCTGACGGTTCTGGTGCGGTCCGGGGCGCCGGTTATCTGCACTCACGTGGTTCTTGGTTGCTGTTTTCCGTCCCCGCCGGGAAGGGCGGGGACGGAACTGTCCTGAAATCATCCTAGCCGCAGCTAGGCAGTGACCAGGGTGCCCAGCTTCTCGCCAAGGATGGCGCGGGTGACATTGCCTTCACCCTCCATGCCAAAGACCACCATGGAAAGGTTGTTGTCCTTGCACATGGTCATGGCGGTCTGGTCCATGACGCGGATGT
This sequence comes from Arthrobacter sp. E44, assembly GCF_041877125.1. Lineage (NCBI taxonomy): Bacteria > Bacillati > Actinomycetota > Actinomycetes > Micrococcales > Micrococcaceae > Arthrobacter > Arthrobacter sp. E44. The sequence goes on along the minus strand of NZ_JBHDJA010000004.1, from coordinate 81,321 downwards.
CGCGGCGCAGGGCATCGTCGTAGCTGAGCTTTTCCAGGCGCTCTGCAGTGGGGTCCTTCTTGGGGTCCGCGGTGTAGACGGCGTCCACCCCGCTCTTGGCCATGAGGACCACGTCGGCGTGGACCTCCAGGGCCCGCTGCGCGGCAACAGTGTCGGTGGAGAAGTATGGCAGGCCGGCGCCGGCGCCGAAGATGACCACACGGCCCTTCTCCATGTGCCGGATGGCACGGCGCGGAATGTAGGCCTCGGCCACCTGGCCCATGGTGATGGCGCTCTGCACGCGGGTTTCAACGCCTGCCTGCTCCAGGAAGTCCTGGAGGGCCAGGCAGTTCATGACCGTGCCCAGCATGCCCATGTAGTCCGCCCGGGAGCGGTCCATGCCGCTCTGGGACAGTTCCGCGCCGCGGAAGAAGTTGCCGCCGCCCACCACAATGGCCACCTCCACCTGCGGGACAGCGGCTGCGATCTGCTTGGCGACGTCGCGGACGGTTTCGGGGTCGACACCCAGTTTTCCGCCGCCGAAGACCTCGCCGGAGAGCTTCAGGAGGACGCGCCGCCGGCTCTTCTCTGAATGCGTGACAGTGTTGACGGCTTCCATGGTGCCTTCCCGTTGGTGACTCTGAAAAAAGGGTATCGTGCCGGATCCGGTAGCCGGAACCGGCCGCGCCCCAGATGGACTGGACTTCCAGTGGTTTGCGCGCATGCAAAAGGGGCGGCCACCGAAGTGGCCACCCCCTGCAGTTTCGACTAGGAGCCGACGCGGAAGCGCGTGAACGCGGTTCCCTTGACACCGGCCTCTTCGAGGACCTGTGCCACGGACTTCTTGGCGTCCTTGGCGAATGCCTGGTCAACCAGGACCTCACCCTTGTAGAAGCCCGTCACGCGGCCTTCCACAATCTTGGTGAGGGCGGCTTCGGGCTTGCCTTCGGCCTTGGCGGTCTCTTCGGCGATGCGGCGCTCGGACTCAACGAGCTCGGCCGGAACGTCCTCGCGGGTGAGGTAGTTCGGAGCCATGGCGGCAATGTGGACGGCGACGTCGTGGGCGGCGGCGGCAGCGGCTTCGCCTTCACCGTCAACTGCGAACAGCACGCCGACCTGGGCCGGGAGGTCCTTGGAGGTCTTGTGCAGGTACGCGTCTACCGTTGCACCCTCAATGCGGGAGATGCGGCGGACAACAACCTTCTCGCCCAGGATGGCGCCCTCTTCGACGACCACCTCGGAGAGCGGCTTGCCGTCAACGTCGGTTGCCAGCAGGGTGTCGAGGTCGGCAGCGCCGGACTCGACGGCAACGGCCAGGACCTTGTCGGCCAGCTGGATGAACTTGTCAGCCTTGGCAACGAAGTCGGTCTCGCAGTTGACCTCGATCATGACGCCGACGCCGTTGCTGACCTTGGCGGCCACGAGGCCCTCAGCGGTGGAGCGGCCTTCACGCTTGGTAGCGCCCTTGAGGCCCTTGATGCGGATGATCTCGATGGCCTTCTCGGCGTCACCGTTGGCCTCGTCAAGAGCCTTCTTGACGTCCATCATGCCGGCGCCGGTGCGCTCGCGCAGGGCCTTGATGTCAGCGGCAGTGTAGTTCGCCATGTGAACCCCTCTGTCTAGAAATGTGTGGTGGTGTACGGACCGACAGGACGGCAACCCACGGGTGCGGGTTGCCATCCTGTCAGCAGCTCCGGCTGCGGACAGCGCGGAGAATCCGGATTTAGATGTCTTACTTGGCGTCTTCGGCGGGAGCCTCGGCAGCGGGAGCCTCGGCGGCAGCCGGAGCTTCGGCGGCAGCCGGAGCTTCAGCGTTTTCTGCCGGAGCGGCGGCGGCTTCTGCCTTGCTGCCTTCGAGGAGCTCGCGCTCCCACTCGGCCAGCGGCTCTTCCGGAGCTTCGGTGGCGCCCGTGCCGCGGTTGTTGCGGGCGATCAGGCCCTCGGCAACGGCGTCGGCGACAACGCGGGTCAGGAGGTTCACGGAGCGGATGGCGTCGTCGTTGCCCGGGATCGGGAAATCAACTTCGTCGGGATCGCAGTTGGTGTCCAGGATGGCCACAACCGGGATGTTCAGCTTCTTGGCCTCGTCAACGGCGAGGTGTTCCTTCTTGGTGTCGACAACCCACAGCACGGACGGTGCCTTGGTCAGGTTGCGGATACCGCCCAGGTTGGACTCCAGCTTGGTGAGCTCGCGCTTGAGGAGCAGCAGTTCCTTCTTGGTGTAAGCGGAACCGGCGACGTCGTCGAAGTCGATCTCTTCGAGTTCCTTCATGCGCTGGATACGCTTGGCGACCGTCTGGAAGTTGGTCAGCATACCGCCGAGCCAGCGCTGGTTGACGTAGGGCTGGCCCACGCGGGTTGCCTGCTCGGCAATTGCTTCCTGGGCCTGCTTCTTGGTGCCGACGAAGAGCACGGTGCCGCCGTGGGCAACAGTGGCCTTGACGAACTCGTAGGCGCGGTCGATGTAGGACAGCGACTGCTGCAGGTCGATGATGTAGATGCCGTTGCGCTCGGTGAAGATGAAGCGCTTCATCTTCGGGTTCCAACGGCGGGTCTGGTGTCCAAAGTGGACGCCGCTGTCAAGCAGCTGGCGCATGGTTACGACGGGCATTCCGGCGCTCCTTATTTTCCGGCAGGTCATTCATGAGAAAACCCGGAGGCTTCTTACCCTGCCAATAGTTGACGGTTGATTAGCGTGGCCCGGTTGGGCCGTGCTCCTGGCATCCACCGTTCTTCCCATCAGGAACAAAGCCTGACCGCAGGAAGTGCGGTCCTCCAATGGCGACGCCGGGGCGTTGCCTGCCGGAGGGCTGGATGCGCGTAGTCAGCCGCCGCTCCCCCACACTCCTGAATGAGATGTGCCGACGCAATCCGGACAGGGCGATGCACCACGAGGGTGGGCCACTTGGACGGGAAGCGTTGAGGGCGCAGCAAACTGCTCCATCAAGTGTACTACAGGCGCTCCCGGCTGCTGGACAGGAAAGTGCCCCGCCGGAGGCGTTGTCCACATAGCCGGAACCGGGGCTGCCGGCCCCGCAGGCAGCCGGGCAGGCTGGTGGCATGAAACCACCGGTCCTCCTGGCGGCGCTCCTGCTGCTGCCGGCGTCCGTGGCCTCACCCGGCCCGGCCTTCCAGTACACCGCGGCTCACGGGCAGCCTTCCCGGGCCCAATCCGCCGGCACCCAGCAGGAAAGGACGACGACGGCTGCCGGGGTGGGTGCCAGGCCTTCCTGGCAGTGGCCGCTGGCACCGCGCCCGCGGGTCTTGCGGGGCTTCGATCCCCCGCCCAAGCCATGGCTCAGCGGGCACCGCGGCGTGGACCTGGACTTCGCGGCAGGAACACAGGTTGTGTCACCGGCGGCCGGAACGGTCAGCTTTGTGGGCGTGGTGGTGGACCGCCCCGTGATCACCATCGACCACGGCGGCGGGCTGCGCAGCAGCTTCGAGCCGGTGGACAGCACGCTGGTCGCAGGGTCCACAGTGGCGGCCGGCCAGTTGATCGGGACCGCCATCCCCGGCCACTGCCCCGCGGCGCAGTGCCTGCACTGGGGAGTGCGGGAAGGAGAGGACTACGTCAATCCCCTGCAATTTGTCCTGGACCTTCGCCCGTCCATCCTGCTTCCCCTGCCCGGCCCGCCGTAGGCCGGCAAGAAAAGCAGCAGAGGGGTTTCCTGTTTAGACGATGGCTGAGATGCCTGTGATGGCCCGGCCGGTTACCAAGGTGTTGATCTCGGCGGTGCCCTCATAGGAGTAGATGGCCTCGGCATCGGCGAAGATCTTGGCCATCTCATAGTCGGTCACGATGCCGTTTCCACCCAGGATGCCGCGGCCCAGGGCCACGCTGTCCCGCATGCGGCCGGTGGCGAAGGCCTTGGCCAGGGCGGACTGTTCGTCCTTGGCCGCGCCCGCGTCCTCCAACTGGGAGAGGCGCACCATCATGCCCATGGAGCTGACGGTATTGCCCAGGATCCGGACCAGCTGGTCCTGGATGAGCTGGAAGGAGGCAAGCGGCCGTCCGAACTGGTGCCGCTCCACGGCATAGCGGCGGGCAACATCGAACGCGGCCAGCTGGAGCCCAACGGCCTGCCAGGCAACGGAAAGCCGGGTGGCCTTGAGTACCTTGTTGACGTCGCGGAAGCTGTTGGCGTTGGCCAGCTTGAAGTGGTCCGGGACAACCACGTCCGTCAGGACGATGTCGGCGTTCTGGACGGTGCGCAGGGAGATTTTGTTTTCGATCTTTGTGGCGCTGAATCCAGCCAGGGTGGTGTCCACCAGGAAGCCCTTGACCTGGTTGTCCGCAACATCGCGGGCATAGATGACCACCCAGTCGGAGAAGGTGGCGTTGCCGATCCACCGCTTTGCCCCGTTGAGGATCCAGTTGCCGCCGTCCCGGCGCGCCGTGGTGCGGGTTCCGCCGGCCACGTCGCTGCCCCCCAGCGGCTCGGTCAGGCCGAAGGCGCCAATCTTCTTCAGGGCATAGATGTCGGGCAGCCACTCGTCCTTTTGCTCCTGGGATGCCAACAGCTCGATGGAGCCGGTGAAAAGCCCGTCGTGTACCCCCAGGAAGGTGGCGATCGATGCGTCGGCACGCGTGACCTCGGCATGCAGCATTCCCGCGAAGAGGTTCGAGTATCCCTGCCGCCGGACCGGGCTGACCAGGTCCAGGTCGGCGAACTTGGGCACCAGCTCCATCGGGAACTCTCCGCGGTTCCAGCAGTCCACGGCAAGGGGTTTGACCTCGCGCGCCAGGAAGTCGCGGACCTCGGCGAGCCTGTCCTGTTCCTTGCCGGACAGAAGCTGCTCGAAGGCGAAGAAGTCGCCGTCGGCGTAGGGAAGCTCGTGGGATTCGGCTGCGGAGGTTGCCATGGGTACCTTCTTTGGTGATCAGCGCTGGCCGTGCAGCGGAACCGGGCACGGAATGTTACTGGGCAGTAACTTACCGCAGGGGTCCGGGTTAACCAAGAAGAACCGCGTCCGACGAAGACTGTCGTGCGCGGTTCTTCCTGGTTGGCGGTAGGGCTACTCGGACTTGAACCGAGGACCTTAGGATTATGAGTCCCGCGCTCTAACCAGCTGAGCTATAGCCCCCCAAACCCTGCGTATACGTAATGGAACACCACGCTCCAGCAGGGCAAAAACACTCTAGCAAACCCGGGAACTGGTTCAGACCACCTTGTCCTCGTACGTGGCGCCCCGGTACAGGTCCTCGAAGGTCTGCAGCGTTCCCTGGAGGCTGTGCGGCTCCACCATCTGCCGGCTGGCCCGGCCCATGGCGCGCTGCTGGTCCTTGGGAAGCTGCAGGACCTGGGTGATCTTCTTGGCGAGGTCGTCACTGTCGTTGGGGGTGAAGAGGTAGCCGTTCTCGCCATCGCGCACCAGGTGCGGCAGGGCCATGGCATCGGCCAGGACCACCGGGGTGGAAGCGGACATGGCCTCCAGCGTGACCAGGGACTGCAGCTCAGCCGTTCCGGGCATGCAGAACAGGTCCGCCTGGATGTACGCCTTGCGCAGTTCTTCGTCGCTGGCAAGGCCCAGGAACTTGACCCGGCTGCTGAGCCCGAGCCGCCGCACCAGGTCCTCAAGCGCAGGGCGCACCTCTCCCCCGCCCACGATTTCCAGGTGAACGTTCAACTCGGGCGGCGTCTTCGCGATGGCCTCGATGAGCACGTCCACATGCTTTTCCTCCGCAAGGCGGCCGGCGAACAGGACGGTGGGATGGGCATGCGGTTCGATGTGCTCGCCGGGCTGCAACTCATAGGCCGTTGAGTCGATGCCGTTGGACAACGGGAGCACCTTCCGCAAGAAGGCGTGCTCGTGCATGGCCCGGGCGGCAAGCGGCGTGGGGGTTGTCACCACGTCGGCCTGGCCCATGACCTTGCCCATGTCCTTCCAGGAAACCCGCCCGATGATGTCCTTGAACCACTGCGGGAACGGCAGGAAGGGGTTGAGGTTTTCGGGCATGAAGTGGTTGGTGGCGATGATCCTGACGCCGCGCTTTACGGCCTCGTAGAGCACGTGCTCGCCAATCATGTAGTGGCTCTGGATGTGCACGACGTCAGGCTTCACGCGGTCAAAGAGGAGGCTGATTTCCTTCTTGATTTCCCACGGGAAGCAGAGGCGGAAGCTCTCGTGGGTGAACGCCTTGTGCGAGCGGAGCCGGTGCACGGTTGCTTCCTCGCGGAACTCGGTGAAGCTCTTTCCCTTGCTGTCGCGGGACGCCAGGACATGGACGTTGTGGCCTCGGGCAGTCATGCCCTTGGCCAGGCGGTAGCCAAACTGGGCAGCACCATTGACGTCCGGCGGATAGGTGTCGGCGGCGATGAGGATGGTCAGGGGACGCTGGTCGGCTGGCGTGGTCATGGGGAGTACTCCTGATGGTCACGGTGCGGACAGCATGTAACTGACAGCACGGTTGGCCGGTGGCGCAGGGGCGCAGGCCTCGTGGGTTGCTGAATCTGGACGGAAATGGGCTAGTGGGACGGCCTGCCGGCGGCCTTGCGCGCGTCCTTCTTGCGCTTGGTGACCTCCGGGTGGTGCCGGGAAAGGGCGATTACCCCAACGATAGCAAGGCACGCAGCCGTTCCCATCGCAATGGCCATGACCGCATGGACGTCGGGACGCAGTTCGCCCAGGATGATGATGCCGATGGCAATGCCCACCATGGGATCGATTACCGTGAGTCCGGCGATGACCAGGTCGGGCGGCCCTGTGGAGTAGGCGCTTTGCACGAACCACGAGCCCAGGCCGCCGGCCGCGATGATGGCCACCACTGAGTACCACTGGACGTTGAGCAGGAAGAGTCCGTTGGGGTCCAGGAGGTGTTTGCCGATGATCCGGGTAAGGACCGCCACGAAGCCGAAGAGGATGCCCGCGCCCAGGATGTAGATGAACGCATTCATCCGGTGCCTGAACGTCACTGCCAGCGTGCCGAACAGCCCCACAGCCAGGGCCAGCAGCAACACGATGGTGAGCTCGTCCTCCGGGCTCACATGATGGTTTTCCTGGGTGACGTTAACCGCCAAGAGGACAAAGAGTGCCGAGCCGGTGACGCAGGCGCCGATGGAGACGGCGGTGGCGCGGTTGATGGACAGGTCCTGGTCGCGGGCGTTGACCACGGTGGTGATTACCAGGGCGATGGCGCCGATGGGCTGGATCACCGTGAGCGGCGCGGACACCAGGGCTACGGCGTTCAACGCCATGCCGGTGCACAGCAGCAGGAGCCCGAGCATCCACCGGGGATTGCGGAGAAGGCGCAGGAAGCCGTTGGAACTCAGGGCGAGTCCGCCGGTATCGGCTTTGACGGCGCTGCCCTGGCGCTGGGCACCCAGGGCGAGGCAGAAGGCGCCGAGCACCGCCAGGCCGACGGCAAGCCACACCATCAGCCGTTCCCGCCGTCGTGCCGTTTAAGTTCCCTGCCCTTTCGCAGGATGGCCCAGAAGTAGTTGTACGCGGCAATCCAGTGGCCGATCAGGCCAAGGCCCAATACCACCCAGGCGGCTACGAAGAGCTGGTCCGAAGCGCCGGTATCCAGGCGGGAGAGGACCAGCAGCGGGGTGCCCAGGAGCAGCAGGCCGGTCCGCACCTTGCCCACCACGCTGACGGGAAGGTCCGGATGGCCATGGAAGAAGGACAGCGTCAGGGCCAGCAGCACGGCATCAGGGACCACCAGCGCGGCCAGGTAGAGCCAATGCACGACGCCGGCAATCACCAGGGTGAAAGCCACGGCCAGCAGGGCCAGCCGGTCGGCGATCGGGTCCAGGACCCTGCCGAGCTTGGAGGCCTGGTCAAAGCGCCGGGCGATGTAGCCGTCAATCCAGTCCGTACCGGCCATGACGGCCAGGACGATCACGCCGGCGCCGTATTCCTTCTGGGCCAGGACCAGCCACATGAAGAGCGGAACACCCATGAACCGCACCACTGTGAGCAGGTTGGGGATGGTGAACACGAGGTCATGGTCCACCTGGGGACGGCCGGGGCGGGCGCCTGCACCAATGAATTTCACCCGTCCCCCTCTCCTTCCTGCTGCGCCGGAGCGCGGTGTTTCAGTGATTGATTGTGTGCCGGGAGTGCTTGTGGAGCAGCAGGCTAGTTGGAACGGAACAACCTGCGGAGGAGGACAACCAGGACGGTTCCCGCGGCCACGAAGGCGGCCAATGGCTTCCAGCGCCTGGAGAGGTCCGTGGAACCGGACAACGCCGCGAGCCTTTCGCCCGCCGCGTCCACGCCGTGCTGCGCCAGCACCTGGCCTTCGCGCACCTTGACCTGCGCAGCGGCCAGCAGGTAGCGGGCCTGGGTCTTGAAGTCCAGCTCAGTACCGAGTTCGTCGCGGACCTCTGTGAGGTGGTGCCGCCGCTGGCTCAGGCGGCGCGCCAGCTCGGGTTCGGAGGCGTGCGGGAACTCCTGCTGCTCACGGGCCGCTTTCGCTTCCTTTTCAGCCTTCGCCTTGGCCGCGGCCTCGGCCTTGGCCGCCTTCGCAGCCTTCGCCTCGGGGCTCTCCGGATCCAGGATGGCGGGGTTGAACGCGGAGCCTTCCCGGGCAACGCCGATATCGTGCCTGATGCCGCGGATGGTTTCCTCGGGCATCAGCGGCATGGCCTTCTTGAACCGCGCGAGGCCAATCAGTCCGCCGACGAGCGCTATCAGCAGGAAGGCCGCGGAGACCAGGAGGGCTGCCAGCCAGGCAGGCATGATGGTGGCCAGGCCCATGATGGCCGCGACGATCAGGCCAACAACCAGGAAGGCCAGGAAGAGGAGTGCCACCGCGAAGAAGGCCGCGGCCACCCCCACCTGGATGCCCTTGCGTTTGAGTTCGATCTTGGCGAAGGCGATCTCGTCGTTGAGCTGGCGTGGGGCCAACCGAAAAAGGAGTCTTGCCGTTCCGGGCAGCGCAGTGATGCGCAATCCCGGGCTGGTACGCCCGCTGTGACGTCCGCTCATCGGTTCCGCCTTACTGGTTTCATGGGTCGATACTGCTTCCGTTTGCTGCGGAAATGTGCAGCCGCACAGTCCACGCCACCAAAACTACCATTCAGGTTCAGGGCGAACTTGGGGGCTTGCCGGACGGCGCGGCCTACAACGCTGCAAAAACAGTCCTGGCCGGGCCTAGGATTGTTCTCCGTGACCAATCCCCCCAATCCGGGCGACCTGCTGAGCCGCCGCCGCAAGCTCCTCTACATCCTCCTCCTGGGCGCCCTGACAGCCCTCGGTCCGTTCACCATCGACCTCTACCTGCCCGCCTTCCCCGCGCTGGAGGCGAGCCTTGGGGTGACCGAGGCGCAGGTTCAGCTCACCCTGGCTGGCACCACCGTCGGTTTTGCGTTCGGCCAGCTGGTGGTGGGCCCCTTCAGCGACAAGTTCGGGCGACGGACCCCGCTGATCCTTGCCACTGCAGTGCACATCGCAGCGTCGATGGGTGCAGCCCTGTCCACTGACATCGCCACGCTGGGGGTGTTCCGTGTCCTCATGGGCGTGGGCGCGGCCGGCGGCGGCGTTGTGGCTATGGCCATGGTGCGCGACCTGTTCTCCGGGTACGCCATGGTGCGGATGTTCTCGCGGATGGCCCTGGTCAACGGGCTGGCGCCCATCCTGGCACCGGTGATTGGTTCACAGCTGCTCCTGGTGATGCCGTGGCCCGGCATCTTCGTGTTCCTGGCCGCATACGGGACATTGGTCATCGTGGCGGCCCTGGTCGTGGTGCGTGAAACGCTTCCGCCGGAGAAGCGGGGCCAGAGCGGCATGACGGCCAGGCAGCGCTACAAGGCGCTCTTCAGCGACCGGATCTTCGTGGGGCTGCTCTTGGTGGCCGGCTTTAATTTCGGCGGCCTCTTTACGTATCTGTCCGCCTCCCCGTTCCTTTTCCAGGACGTCTTCGGGTTCTCGGCCCAGCAGTACGGGCTGCTCTTCGGCATCAACTCGCTGGGCATCGTGGCGGGCGTGCAGACCAGCTCGCGGTTGATCAGGATCGTCCCGCCGCAGTGGATCCTGGCCTGTGCCACAGCGTGGATGTTCCTGATGGCCGTGCTGATCGTGGTCCTGGACCAGCTGGGCCTGGGGCTTTGGGGCGTCATGGTGCCCCTGTGGTTCTACATCCTGGGCACCGGCTTCATGTTCCCCTGCGTGCAGGTGCTGGCCCTGGCAAGCCACGCCTCCCAAGCGGGAACCGCGGCATCCCTGCTCGGCGCGGCCACATTCCTCATGGCCGGGCTGATCTCCCCCGTGGTGGGCTGGGTCGGCATCACCAGCGCGGCACCCATGGGGGCGGTTCAGGCATCGTGCATCCTGGTGGCCATTGGAGCACTCTGGCTGGTGGTCCGGCCGCGCACGGTTCCTTCCATTCACTAAGTACCCTCGATCCATCAGGGACTTCAATCCACTGACCGCAGCCGCCAGGCACCAGGAAGGCAGCACATGGCCCGCAAACCGCATCGCAATGGCAGGGGGCTCTTCCTCGGGGCGGTGCTTGGCGCCGTCGTGGGCTATTTTGCCGGCCGTGCCGTGGGCAACCCCGCCTGGGGCATCATCCTGGGGACGCTGGCGGGCGCCGCACTCCTGTACCGGGTGAATCCGGGCCGCCGCAACCGCCGCTGACTGCTCCTGCTGCCGGACTTGCCGGTTGACGCCCGCCGTTCCTGGCTTGCGGCGGCACTGCGCGATAGAGCCCAGCGCGATAAAATGATCGCGTGTCCAGCTGGCAGAACCAACCGCCTCTTCCGGCCACATGGCAACGGTGCGACGCCAGGATCCTGCCACTGTGGTGGGAGCGGCTGTGCGCGCAGGCAGGCCAGCAGTCGGCGGCGCTGTATGCGGCAGGTTTGTTCACGGAGGACCGGCGCCGGCCCATCGCCCAATGGTTCAACCCAGCCTTCAAGGCCGCCCTGCTGGTGGCCCCGGAAACCTCGCCGGAATGGCCTGTGCAGCGCTTTGGCATCTTCTACGCCCCGCCGGATGCCGGGTTTGTCCGGATCCACTCGGCCCCGCACGAATGGAATCCGCGCGAACCCCGGAAGTCCCCCACCGAGCGGGAAGCGTTCGAGTCAGCCATCGCCGAGGCCGAAAGGTTCCTGCAGGTGGAAATGGACTTCGTGTGAGCCTATCTTCCCCATCCCAGGCTTCCAGGCCCGCGGCAAGAAAAAATCCCCGTTCCTCCAGTTGGAGGAACGGGGATTTTTCGTAGCGCTCCTCCTGCTGGACTTGAACCAGCAACCCTTCGATTAACAGTCGAATGCTCTGCCAATTGAGCTAAGGAGGAATGAAGCAGGTATGACATTAGCAAAGGTTTCCGGCCCAAGGGAAATCGGCGGTTTCGCGGGCCACAACAAGCCTCGCGGCGTACAAAACGGGCAACAAAAATCCCCGTTCCGGAAGCCGGAACGGGGATTGGAAGCTCCTCCTGCTGGACTTGAACCAGCAACCCTTCGATTAACAGTCGAATGCTCTGCCAATTGAGCTAAGGAGGAATGAAGCGGGTACCAGCCTAGCAAACACCCGCGGCGGAAACGAAATCGGGCGGGACGTGACCTCCCCCACTTCCTGGTGCCGCGCGGACGCCGCGGCCTATGCCTCGGCCCGCAGTGCCCGGCGTTCCATCTCAAGCATCATCAGTTCGCGGTTGAGCCGCTGGTACGTTTCCGGGTCGGCCGCGGCGTCGAGGCGCTGCAGCTGGCCCATCTTGTCCGCCTTGATCCGGGTGATCTGGAGTTCGAAAAGCCGGGACAGGATGTCGCGGCAGTACTTCAGCACCGCCTCCTCCGTATGGGCCGGAAGCGGCACCACCGAAAGTTCCGACACCAGCGGCCGCAGGGGTTCCGGGACCTCATGCATGACGTGTTCCACCCAGCGCACGGGGTCACCCACCAGTCCTGGCCCGGTGGCGCGCATGGCGTCATGCACGGCCTGGAAGGCAGGGGTGGAGAAGCGGGCTGCGTCGAAGCGGTCCCAAACGTCGCCGGCCAGCAGCGACGGCTGCTGCAGGGCCACCTCCAGCGCCTGCCGCTCCATGGAGGCTACGGGGTCGCGCGGGTCGGGACGGTGGAAGGAAGGGACAGCGCCCGACGACGGCCCGGCAGCCACGCCGGGGCCGCCGGCAGGTGCCTGGCCGTTTTGGCCCTCGAATCCCCTGCCCTCGTAGCCTTGGCTGCGCTGCTGCTGTCCACGGTTGGTGGTGCCCTGGCCGCCGGGACCTCCGGCGTCCCCCCGTTTCGCTGCGTTCTTCACCTCGGCATTGACCATGCGCAGGACCTCATTGGGGTCGGGCATGCCCAGCCAGCCGGTCAGCGCCTGGCAGTAGCCGGTCCGGGTGGAACCGTCGCGGATGGCCGCCACCACCGGCACCGAAGCCTTCAGGCCCTGGACGCGGCCCTCCACGGTGTCCAGGTTGAACTGCTTCAGTGTGGTGCGGATGGCGAACTCGAACAGGGGCCGCCGGGACTGGATCAGGGCGTGCACTGCCTCGTCCCCCCTGCTGAGCCGCAGGTCGCAGGGATCGGCTCCGGTGGGTTCCACGGCCACGAAGGTCTGGGCGGTGAACCGCTGGTCCTCCTCGAAGGCGCGCAGGGCTGCCTTCTGCCCGGCGGCGTCGCCGTCGAAGGTGAACACCACTTCTCCCCCGGTGCCGTCATCGGACAGAAGCCGCCGGGCGACCTTAATGTGCTCGGTGCCGAACGCGGTGCCGCAGGTGGCCACCGCCGTCGTGATTCCTGCAAGGTGGCAGGCCATGACGTCTGTGTAGCCCTCCACCACCACCAGCTGGCGGTCCTTGGCGATGCTCTTCTTGGCCAGGTCGATACCGTAGAGGACCTGGGATTTCTTGTAGAGCGTGGTCTCCGGGGTGTTGAGGTACTTGGGGCCCTGGTCGTCCTCATAGAGCTTCCGGGCGCCGAAGCCGATGGTGTCGCCGGCGATGTCCTTGATGGGCCAGATGAGGCGGCCACGGAAGCGGTCATAGATGCCCCGGTTTCCCTCGCTGAACATGCCGGTGAGCTTGAGTTCGGCATCGGTGAAGCCGCGGCCGCGCAGGTGCTTCAGGAGCCCGTCCCAGCCCTGCGGCGCGTAGCCGCAGCCGAAGTGTTCCGCGGCTGCCCGGTCGAAGCCCCGGCCGAACAGGAAGTTGCGGGCCTCGGCCGCGCCGGGGGTGAGCAGCTGGGCGCGGAAGAACTCGTCGGCGATCTTGTGCGCGTCAAGCAGCCGCTGGCGCCGGCCCACTTCCTCGCGGTTAGGCCCGGTTCCGCCGTCCTCGTAGCGCAGCTCGTACCCGATCCGCGCGGCGAGCTTTTCCACAGCCTCCTGGAAGGAACTGTGGTCCTGCTTCTGCACGAAGGCGATGACGTCCCCGTCCTCACCGCAGCCGAAACAGTGGTACCGGCCCACCTGGGGACGGACGGTGAAGGACGGCGAGCGCTCATCGTGGAAGGGGCACAGACCCTTGAAGGTTCCCAGCCCGGCGCCTTTCAGCGTTACGTAGCCGTCAACAACTTCCTTGATGTCCGTGCGCTGGCGTACTTCATCGATATCTTCACGTTTGATCAGCCCAGCCACACAGCAATCTTAGTGTCACTGGCTTGGTGCCACTGGCCCGGCCTACCTGCCGGGTGTCCGCTGTCCCGGTTCGGGCGCCGTCCGCTGCACCAGGCTGAGTGCCAGCCTCGGGCAGAGGAAGACGGCCTCCTGCGCCGCGTCCAGGTCAGCGTCCCGCAGCGGAACGTCCGTGCGTTCACCGCCCACCTTGCCGCGCGCCACGGGGTACCCCCAGTCGTCCCGGTCGAGCACACCGGGAAGCAGTTCCGAGCACAGGCCGCGGCCATCGCAGCTGGTCCAGTCGATGTGCAGGTACGTTTTCATGCCGCCACGCCTCCCGGGCCTGCGCAGTACCCGGCCAGGTGGGCGCGGAAGTCAGCGGCGAAGACCTCCAGTGCGCTGCTGACCAGTCCCGTGGTCCCCTCCGGGTGGCGGCATGCGCCCCGCCCGGAGACCAGCCGCCCCAGGCGGTCCAGCTCGACGGTAAGCCGCGGATTCGTTTCCCCTCCCGCGATCCGGTTGAGGACTGATGCCATGGCCGGCAGGCCGAACATGCAGGGGCCGCACTGCCGGGCGGACTGGCCGGCCAGGTAGCTGACGATCCCGGCCGTGGCCTGGATGCCGCAGGTCTGCAGGTCCAGGGCGTGGATTACTCCCGCTCCGGGGCGGGCCGTCCGGCCCGGCGGTCCCGCGGGTGCAAGGGCGTGGTCTGCCGGCCGCACCCACCGGCCGTGGTACCCGCCCACCAGGACGGCGGACAAGTAACCGGGATCCATTCCCGCTTCCTTCAGGACGGCGGAAAGTTGCACCCCGCCGGGTACCTCCAGCACCACGTCCCGTACCGGGGCTGGCCCGGAGACGGACACCAGCCTGGTGCCAGGGTCTGCGGCGGTGCCCGCCTGCCGGAACCACTGCGCGCCATAGCGGGCGATCAAGGCCACCTGGGCCAGGGTCTCGACGTTGACCACCAGTGTGGGGCGGCCGTTCAGGCCCGACTCGCTGAGGCGCCGGCGCTGGTCCGTAGGCAGGGCGGTACCGTTCGCAATCATGTTGACGACGGCGCTCGACTCACCGGAGATGAACGTTTCGGGAGCCTGCACCACATGGATCCGCCTGCCGCCCGGACGCTCCCCTAGTGCTTGCCTAAGGCGGGGCAGGCTGGCCGCCGGCGCGTAGACGTACATGCTGGTGCCGCCCGTACTTGTCTGGCTGCCTGTTCTGCCGCCCGTTTGGCCCAGGGCGGCGGCGAGCGCGACCAGCCCGTCAATGACCAGGTGGGGCGCGTGTGCGAGGAGTGTCCGGTCCTTGAAGCTGAGCGGTTCGCCCTCGGCACCGTTGGCAATCACCACGGGGCGGGCGGCAAACAAACCCTTCCGCCCGGAACCGGCAGCGGCGGTGGCCTTGCGCCAGGTTTCGAATGCGGCTCCTCCCCGGCCGGTTAGTCCGGATTCAGCGAGCACTTCCAGCAGGCCCGGTCCTGCCGCCTGCGGCTCCCACGGGCCGAAGGTGTCCAGGTGCCGCGCCCACCCTGCATCAGGGCCTGCCGCCAGGAGGCGCGGCTCCTGGCGGTGGCTGTCACCCGGTTGGCTCACGGGAGGTTTCCTTGCCTGGCGCGGAAGGTTTCGAGAAAGGACGGGCTCAGCCGCCACACCATGGTCGCGGCAACGGCCACCGCGGACACGGCAGCGAGGAGGAGGAACCATCCGCTTGACACGTCAGTGCCGTTTCCGAGGGCGTGCGCCATGGCAACCGGCCAGACGCCATAGCTGAGCCAGTGGACGGCCTTGAAGGCACGTTGCCCGATCCGGTGCCGCAGCAGCCCCGTGACCACGACGGCCAGGACCAGGTCCAGGGCGACGGTTCCCAGCCCCTGCCAGAACGGCTGGTACGACCCCAGGAATGGCACCACGATATCCACGGGACTTAGCTTGGCAAAAGAGTCAAGGAGCAGTGCTCCAACGTGCAGCCCCAGGAAAACCGTGGCGAGCAGGGCAATGTTCCGGTGCAGGAGGCTGATGGAGAACCGGGGCAGCACCAGCAGGGGCCGGCCTGACCGGTTCAGGATGCCCAACAGTACCGACGCGGTAAACAGTGCCAGTGACACGAAGCCGCTGACGCGCCCGAAAGCCCACATTGCCTCATCCATGGCTCAGGCCTCCCCTTCCGGAGCTTTTGGCTGGGCGGAAGCTTTCGGCGGGGTTATAGCTTTCGGCGGGGAGATAGTTTTCGGCGGGCCAACCCCCGGTGGTCGCCACCCTGCCGCGGCTGTCCACGAACCGTGCGGATATGCCCTCGCCCCGGAACCACTCGAGGGACTTGAAGCCGCGCACGATGGCCGCGGTGCTGAAGGCGTTCGCTTCCAGGCAGGCAGGCGCCGCCACGGTCACCGAGCGCCACACCGCTTCGGCAGGCAGGCCGAAACGGGGGTCAAGGATGTGGTGGACCTGGCTGCCCTGATGGAGCCAGCGGCGCTTTTGGGTACTGGATGTTGCCAGGGCAAATCCCGGAGCCAGGGAGATGTGCTGGGCGGGGTCGGCGGGAAGGTCCTGCACCACGATCTGCCACTGGCCGGGGTTCACGTCCGACTGGTCGTCCTGCCGGATGTGCTGTTGGTGCGGCCCAGGTCCTGCGCTGGCCAGGTCTCCGCCCAGGCTCACGAGTACCCCGCAGCCCAGCCGCCGGTGCACCTCGGCGGCGGCAAGGTCGGCTGCGACGGCCTTGGCCGATGCGCCCAGGTCGAGGCTAAGCCCGGGCGGCAGGGTCAGCGTGTCGTCGTCGAGGCGGAGGCGGGACCAACCGGGCACCCGGGTGGCCACCGGGTCCGAGTGCACCGGCGAAACCGGCAGGCTGCGGATCCCCGGCGTGGCAGCTAGGGCCGGACCGTGGCCCAGGGCTGCCAGATCCGCTCCCAGGGTGGGATCAACAGCGCCGTGGGTCATCCTGGCGGCGTCCAGGGCACGCTCCAGGAGCAGCCGGAACATGGGGCTCACCCGGACGCCGGATGCCATCCGCGGCTGGAGCGCCACCAGTTCCGAATCTGCGCGGAAGCGGCTGCAGGCACGGTCCACCGCCGCCAGCACCTGACGAACGATCTCTTCCGCGGCATCCAGCGAGCCGGGGACCGTCACCGTGATGGCTGCCTCGAGTTCCCATACCGTCCAGCTGGATTGTGCTGTGGGAGCTACAGCTGCTTCGCTTTCAGGGGCCGCTGCAGAATCGCGGCCACCAGTGCGGTGGGTGGTGTCTGAACCGGCCACGTCAGGACCCGGAGGACCTTCCGTGGATTGTGCCGCCGTTGCCGGGCTGGACTGGGCTGGTGCTGCCGTAGCTCTTGGAGCGCCGCGAGCCACCATTTTGGCCCGTGCCCTTGTTCTGCCCGGCACCACTGTCCTGCCGGGTGCCGGAACCGTCGTCATCAGAGCGGCCGGAACCGGACTTGGGCGTGCTCCCCTGCGCACCGCGGTCCTGCGTGCTGCTGTCCGTACCTGCAGTTGTCCTGGCAATGACGGACGGAGTTGCGGCATACACAGCGGACGCCGCCACGCCTGCGGCAGCGAAGCTGCCAACGCTTACGGCTGCCGTAATTCCGGTGGCCAGGCGCTTGCCCCTGCTGCGAGTACTCATGACCTGCTCCCGTTCCTGGCGGCCTGCCTTTCCCTCCATGGTGCGCCTGCTTCCTGTGTAGATGCTTTAAGGAAGCTGTTGATCAGGCGGGTGTCCAGGAGTTTCCCAGGGCAGGAGTGAAGGACGGCTACCAGAGCGAGGGCAGGCTCCCCACCAGGCGCTCGTACATGGCCAGGGCCGACCCGTCGGTGAGGGACGCCACCTGATCGATGACCACGCGAAGGCGTGCGCCGTCGTCGTCCGCTGCCCGCCAGTCCGCCGCGAACATCGGCTCCAGGTGCCGGTCTCCGGTGGCGCTGAGGGCAGTGACCAGGGCGTGGAGCACCTCGCGCTGGCGCTCGTAGATGGGCTGCCGGTGTTCGGTGGTCATGACGAAGGTGGTGGCAAGGCCCTTCATCACCGCGATTTCCATGACGGTCTCATCCGGAACCATGAGTTCGGCGTTGTACCGCGTCAGGTTTTCCGGCCCATAAACGGCGCGGGTGGTTTCCAGGGCTGACTGGCAGAACCTGCCGATCAGTTGGCTGGTCATGTTCTTGAGGGCTGCCATCGATTTGCGGCTGCCGTCCGCCTCACGCACCCAGACGTCGGTAGCCTCGAGCCGGGCCAGGGCGGCGTCGATGGCGGCGGGGTCGTTGTGCGGCAGGTACCACTGCTTGGCGTAGCCCACCACGCGGGCGCGGTGGTCCGGGTTGTCCATCCAGCGCAGCTGGAAGTGGCCGGCAACGATCGCGTCCTCCACGTCGTGCACGGAATAGGAGATGTCATCCGCGAGGTCCATCACCTGGGCTTCCAGGCAGGTCCGGCGCTCCGGGGCTCCTTCACGGATCCAGTTGAAGATGGGGAGGTCGTCCTCGTAGGCGCCGAACTTGCTGGTCCGCTGCCCGTGGATCACCGGTGCTTCCAGGGCGGACCAAGGGTATTTCGACGCCGCGTCCAGGCTTGCGCGTGTGAGGTTCAGCCCGGCGGGCCGGCCGTCAGCCGTGAGCACCTTGGGTTCCAGCCGGGTGAGCAGGCGGAGGGTCTGGGCGTTGCCCTCGAAGCCGCCGATGGCATGCGCCACCTCGTTCAGGGCCGATTCGCCGTTGTGGCCGAAGGGCGGGTGGCCCAGGTCGTGGCTGAGGCAGGCCGTGTCCACCACGTCCGGGTCGCAGCCCAGCGCCCGGCCCAGCTCGCGGCCCACCTGTGCCACTTCCAGGCTGTGCGTGAGGCGGGTGCGGACGAAGTCGTCCGTATCCGGTGCCACCACCTGGGTCTTGGCGCCCAGGCGGCGCAGGGCTGAGGAGTGCAGCACCCTGGCACGGTCCCGTTCGAAGTCGGAGCGGTAGGTGCTCTTGGGCGGCTCCTCCATCCAGCGCGCCGAATCATGGGCGTCGTAGCCGGGCAGAGCCAGGGCGGCGGTGGGGGTTCCGGCGGTAGGTGTTTCAGCCACCGGAAACGTCCAGTTCGGCAGCGGCGATATCCCGGGACTGGTCATCGTTGAGGGCGCGGGAGTCCAGCCAGTCCTTGGGCAGGGCGGGCTTCTTGGGCGAGCCGGCGCGGCCGCGCGGGCCTTCGGCGTCCACTCCCGGATAGGGCGAGTCCAGATCCAGCTCGGCGAGGGTGTCCCGGAGCACCTCCAGGCTGGTGACCAGGGCCAGCCTGGTGCGCAGATCGCCGCCCACGACGTAGCCCTTGAAGTACCAGGCGATGTGCTTGCGGATCTCGCGCAGTGCCTTGCCTTCGTCACCGAAGGTTTCCACCATCAGTTCGGCATGCCGGTATACGCCTTCGGCCACCTGGCGCAGGTTGGGGCGGTGGCGGACGTCGCTGCCTTCGAATGCGGCCTGCAGGTCGCCAAAGAGCCAGGGCCGGCCCTGGCAGCCACGGCCCACCACCACACCGTCAACGCCGGTCTCCCGGACCATCCGGACGGCGTCCTCGGCGGACCAGATGTCACCGTTGCCCAGCACGGGGATGTCGGGCAGTGCCTCACGCAGGCGGGCGATGGCCGACCAGTCGGCCTTGCCCGAGTAGAACTGCGCGGCCGTGCGGCCGTGGAGCGCGACGGCGGCAACACCGGCATCGCGGGCGATCCGGCCGGCGTCCAGGTACGTCAGGTGGTCGTCGTCGATGCCCTTGCGCATCTTGATGGTCAGCGGGACGTTGCCCTTGGATGCTTCCTTGACGGCGGTCTGCACGATGGAGGTGAAGAGGTCGATCTTCCAGGGCAGCGCAGAGCCGCCGCCGCGACGGGTCACCTTGGGGACGGGGCAGCCGAAGTTGAAGTCGATGTGGTCCGCGCGGTCCTCCTCAACGAGCATCCGCACCGCGGCACCCACCGTGACCGGGTCCACGCCGTACAGCTGGACGGAGCGGACTTTCTCATCGTCGTCGTGCGAGATGATGCGGAGGGATTCGGGCGTCCGTTCCACCAGCGCGCGGGACGTAACCATCTCCGCCACGTACATGCCGCCGCCGTATTCACGGCAGAGCCTGCGGAAGGCGGAGTTGGTGATGCCGGCCATCGGGGCCAGGATCACCGGGGTGTCAACCGTGATGGGTCCCAGCTTCAGGGGCGGGAGTTCCAGCTTGGCGGCGGGAGGAGTTGCTGCAACAGTCACTTGTCCATTGTTGCAAAGGCGGGCAAATCGGTGGTCCGGAATGGACCACGGGGTGCGCCCGGCAGGGTCTCAGCCGCGGTCCGCGCGCCTGCCCCGCCGGCTTGCCGCTTCATCGGCGGGTTCGACGGCGGTACGCCGCCGGCGCTCCTCCAGCGCGGCGGCGGCGAGCGACCCCGTGTCCGCCACGTCGTCCGCGTTGCCGGGCCCGTCGTCGTGCTTTCCGTTGCCTGGTCCGGCGCTTACCGCCGGGACACCCGCTGCCCTGATGCCGGTTGCCTTGACCACGAGCACCGCGATCAGGGTGGTGACTGGAATGGCCAGGACCAACCCGATGGAACCCACCAGCGTCCGGATGACTTCCTCGGAGAGTTCGGCACTGGTGAGGGTGTCCATGAGGGGCCGGTCGTACAGCATCACGATGATCAGGATGGGCAGCGCGGCACCGGCATAGGCGAAGGCGATGGTGTACACGGTGGAGGCGATGTGGTCGCGGCCGATCCGCATGGCGGAGGTGAACAGCTTCCGGGCGCTGCTGGCAGGTGCCAGTTCGTAAAGCTCCCAGACGGCCGAGGACTGCGTAATGGTGACGTCATTGAGAACGCCCAGGCCGGAGATGATGAGTCCGCAAAGGATTACCCCGGAGATCGATATGTTCGAGGAGGTGTTGACCAGGGTGGCGGCGTCGTGGCTGCCCACGCCGGCGAGGTTGGCGGCATCGGTGGCCCAGGCTGCCAGCAGGGCGGTAATGGCCAGCCCGAAGATGGTGCCCAGGAGCGCCGTTGAGGTCCGCGCGGAGAATCCGTGGGCGAAGTACAGGACCCCGATCATGATCACGGTGGATCCCACCAGGGCCAGCAGGAGCGGCGGTTTGCCTTCCACAAGGCCGGGGAGCAGGAAGTTCGCGAGCACCACGTAGGCGCCCACCAGGCCGATCAGGGCCCGGAGCCCGCGCCACCGGGCAACGGCGATGACCACCACGGCGTAGAGCACGGCGAGCAGGACAATCGGCAGCGTGCGGACGAAGTCGACGAAGATGTAGGCCGGCGAACCCTGCGCCCCTGTGGCGCCCTGGACGTTGGAGAGGTTCAGGTAACGGATCTGGTCCCCCGGTTTGACGCCGTGGGAGGCGGCCACGTCCGGGTTGATGACCACCTTGACCGGGCTGCCGCCTTTGTCCGGCTCGGTGAAGGCGAAAGTGCACTCCGAGCCCTGGTTTGGCTGCTGCTGAGCGGCACCACCCTGCTGGCCGGAGCCCTGTTGGTTTGAACCCTGCTGGCCGGAACTCTGTTGACCCGTGCCCTGTTGGTTTGAACCCTGCTGGCCGGGCCCCTGCATGCAGCTCCCGGTCAGCACGCTCTGGATGGTGCCCGTATCGAAGGTGACCCCGGGGGCGGTGGAGTACGGATTGGCGAGCGAGATGCCCTCCTTGCTCCCCGAGGGCCAAAGCGCGGCCATCCCGGCCAGGGTCAGCAGCGCCAGGGGAATCAGCACTGCAGCCAAAATGCGGTTCGCCTTGCTGCGGGCAGCCATCGCCTGGGGCGTCGGCTCCGAATGATCCAAGGAAGCGTGGGAGTGACCGGCGCCCATCAGCAGTACAACCTCATGGTTGAACTCTACGTGCGGCGCCATAGGGTTGGTAAATGGACCATCGGGATGGGGAGGTACCAGGCATGGACAACCATGGCAGGGGTGGGGCCGGTTATCGTGGGGCAGAAGTTTCCCCGGCAGGAAGCGCAAAGGCCGGACAGGTGCCGATGGTCCCGGTCCACCAGCCCGTGCTCAGCGTCCTGGATGCCTCCGGTGACACCAAGGGAGTGGTCCTGGTCCTGCACGGCGGCAAGGCCCACTCCCGGGACCCGGTGGAGGCCCGGCACCTGAGCCCGGCGCGCATGGTGCCCTTCGCCCGGCACCTGCACCGTGCGGGCCGGAAACACGGGCTGGCCGTCTGGTCCCTGCGCAACAGTGTCCGCGGCTGGAATGGGCCCGACATGTCCCCCTTGCAGGATGCACGGTGGGCGTTGCGGCAAATCGCAGAACGCCACCCCGATGTGCCGGTGTTCCTGCTGGGCCACTCCATGGGCGGCCTGACTGCGGTATGCGCCGCGGACCATCCGCAGGTGGAGGCTGTGGTGGCGCTGGCCCCTTGGCTGGACCCGCAAACCCCTGCGGACAGGGTTACCGGCCGGAAGGTCCTGATCATCCACGGGACCACGGACCACATGACCAGCCCCACGCAGTCCCTTGCCTTCGCCCGGCGCGCCGCCCCGGACGCAGCCAGCATGCAGTACGTGTCCCTGAGGGGCGTGGGGCACTTCATGCTCCGCAAGGTCCGTATTTGGCACACCCTCGCCGCCGGTTTTGTCATCAAGTCCTTCGCCGAGAGTACAGGGGCGGCGGTCCAGCCGTCCCGGGCCTTCACCGGGCTGCTGCCGGACTCCTCCGTCCAGGTCACCCTCTAGGCCGCCCGGCCATGCCCTGGCGTCCTCCATCCAACGACCGCTTCTACCGGCTGATCGTCCGCACCGGGTTGTTCCTCCGCTGGGCCCTGCAACTGGACATCCGCGCAGAGGGCCTGGAGCACCTCCCGGCGGCACCACCCCCGGCCGGCCCGACCCGGCAGGTGACCCCCGGCGGAGGCGCGGTGTTCGCAGTCACGCACTTCAGCTACCTGGACTTCGCCGTCCTTGAGCTGCTCCTGTGGCACCGCAGCCGTGCCCAGCTGCGGTTCCTGGTCCACCAGGGCGCCGCGGACCATTGGCTGGCCGGCCCCGCCATCAGCGCCTCCGGCCAGGTGGTGGTGGGATACACCGATCGCTCCGATGCCTACGGCACCGCCGTGGCCAAGCTGCGCGCCGGCGAGTACCTGGCCGTGTTCCCCGAAGCGGGCGTGAGCCGCAGCTTCACGGTCCGCGAGTGCCAGACCGGGGCTGTACGCATGGCGGCGGAGGCGGGCGTCCCGGTCATCCCGGTGGCTGTCTGGGGCGCACACCGGATCCTGACCCGCGGCCATGGCTTCTCCCTGCGGCGCAGCTGGCGCGCTCCCATCCAGGTCCGGGTTGGCGGGCCGATAGTGTATCCGCCGGACGTTGACGCGGACACTGCCACGAAGAGGCTGCGCACCACGCTCCAGGCGGGGATTGACCGCTGCATCGCCGGCTTCCCCCTTCAGCCCGGACCAGGGGCGTGGTGGATGCCCGCACACCTGGGCGGCAGCGCCCCCACCGACGCCGAGCGGCAACTGCTGGACGCGGCTGACGCAGCCGCGGGCCGCCGTCGTGCTCCCCGCACAAAGTAGCCGGCTTAAACGGCAATGCCACGCGCCGTCCCAGGGACGGCGCGTGGCACGGCGGTGATGATGTGGACCGGCAGTCGCTAGTCCGAAACCACCAGGGTTTCGGCGCCCGCCAGCCGGGCTTTGCCGCTCTCCAGGAGGGGCTCGACGGCGGCGCGCAGGGCAGTCATGGAATCGTCCAGTTCCAGCATGACCGGGTGCTGGTAGGCGATCAGGGCAAGGATGTCGCGGACGGCTTCGGCGGCATCGTCAGCGGCGAGGGATGGCTCGTGCCCCACGAACACGTCCGTGGGGGTGTCGGCACCCGTTGCCTCTGCGCCCGAGCTGTCCAGATGGGCCGGCGCGGCATCCGGGTCCGCGGGCGCGGCGTAGCTGACCGCGAATGCGCGGATGCGGCCCTTTTTGCTGGGCGCCACTCCCTGGCCGAACGCGGATTCCGGCTGGGCCCGCAGGACGATGGCTCCGTGGGCTCCGGTGAGCTCGTCCAGGAACAGCCTCTGCACCTGGCCGACGGACAGGACGCCCGGGGAGTCCCAGCCGTGGATGGAGGTGTAGTACCGGCCCACCACGTCCGTCAGCTCCACCGAGCCGGTGGCCAGGTCCATCACAATGTCGGAGCCGGCGTTTTCACCGTCAATGGGGCGGCCGCCGTGGTCCTTGTCCGGGAAGACGGGCAGCTTCAGGGCTCCGGGTTCCACGATGACCAGCCGGGAGCGCTGGATCGGCGCCAGCCCGGATTCTTCAGCGAACGCGGCACCTGCGCTGCCGGGTTCCACCTTGGCACGGAGCCTGCTGACGCCCGACGGCGCGTTCCCGGCTTCGCGCCGCAACATGGTCAGGAGGCTGGCCCCAATGCCCGCCCGGCGGTGGTCCTTTGCCACTTCGATGTACGTCCACAGGCGCTCGGGGTGCAGCGAGGCTTCATAGACGACGCCGGCGGCCACGGGAATGCCCACGCCGTCAACGACATCTTCCGCCACGATGCAGCGGCGCCAGGGCATGCCGTCCCTGCCGTTGGAGGACACTGCGAGCGCGCCACGGAACTGGCGGGCCTGGGCGGTGTCCGGGTCACCCCAGATTTCCAGGAGCGCCAGGTCGTCGCCGTCGCGCCATTCACGGTATTCGATGGCCATGCTCAGGCGCCGACCAGCCGTGCCGCCAGGTAGCCCTCCACCTTGTCCAGGGAGACGCGTTCCTGGCTCATGGTGTCCCGCTCGCGGATGGTGACGGCCTGGTCCTCGAGGGTGTCGAAGTCCACCGTGATGCAGAACGGGGTGCCGATCTCGTCCTGGCGGCGGTAGCGGCGGCCGATGGCGCCGGCGTCATCGAAGTCGATGTTCCAGTTCTTCCGCAGCTGGGCGCCAAGGGCCTTGGCCTTCGGGGACAGGTCCTCGTTGCGGCTCAGCGGCAGCACGGCGGCCTTGACCGGGGCCAGGCGCGGGTCCAGCTTCAGCACGGTGCGGACGTCCACGCCGCCCTTGGCGTTGGGCGCCTCGTCCTCGGTGTAGGCGTCCACCAGGAACGCCATGAAGGAACGGGTCAGGCCGGCCGCAGGCTCGATCACGTACGGCGTGTAACGCTCATTGGTGGCCTGGTTGAAGTAGCTCAAGTCCGTGCCGGAGGCCTTGGCGTGGGTGGAGAGGTCGAAGTCGGTGCGGTTGGCGATGCCTTCCAGCTCGCCCCATTCCGAGCCCTGGAAGCCGAAGCGGTACTCGATGTCCGTGGTGCCCTTGGAGTAGTGGCTGAGCTTTTCCTTGGGGTGCTCGAAGAAGCGCAGGTTCTCCTCGCGGATGCCCAGGCCGGTGTACCAGGCCATGCGCTCGTTCATCCAGTACTTGTGCCACTCTTCGTCCGTGCCGGGCTCCACGAAGAATTCCATCTCCATCTGCTCGAACTCGCGGGTGCGGAAGATGAAGTTGCCGGGCGTGATCTCGTTGCGGAAGGACTTGCCGATCTGGCCGATGCCGAACGGCGGCTTCTTCCGGGACGTGGTGAGGACGTTGTTGAAGTTCACGAAGATGCCCTGCGCGGTCTCGGGGCGCAGGTAGTGCAGGCCTTCCTCGCTGGCCACGGGGCCCAGGTAGGTCTTGAGCAGGCCGGAGAACTCCTGCGGCTCGGTCCACTGGCCGCGGGTGCCGCAGTTGGCGCAGACGATGTCCTTCAGGCCGTTTTCGGCGGGGCGGCCCTTCTTCTCCTCGTATTCCTCCAAGAGGTGGTCCGCACGGTAGCGCTTGTGGCAGGAGAGGCACTCCACCAGGGGGTCGGAGAAGACCTCCACGTGGCCGGAGGCTTCCCAGACCTGGCGGGGCAGAATCACGGAGGAGTCCAGGCCCACCACGTCCTCGCGGCCGCGGACCATGGACTGCCACCACTGGCGCTTGATGTTTTCCTTCAGCTCCGCGCCAAGGGGCCCGTAGTCCCAGGCAGACCGCGAGCCTCCGTAGATCTCACCGGCCTGGAACACGAAGCCCCTCCGCTTGGAGAGGGAAATGACCTGGTCGAGGACGGATTTTGCTGCCATGGGATAACTCCAATTTTCTACAGGGCCGCTGGGTGCGGTCCGCGGGTTGTTCGGGCCCCGGCTCCTGCGTGCCTGGGCACAGCGGGCAATGCGTCGGGGCGGATGAAGGAAGACGGTGGAAAGCTCGTGTCCTAGCGTACCGGCCGCTGCCTGCGCAGCGCGCCCCGCGGCCAGGGCAGGGTTGCCAGGATGATCGCGGCGAGGGTCAACAGGGTCCCCAGGACGGTGGCGGGAGCCACGATGGTGCCCGGCGCGGGGAGCACCAGGTCCAGGCCCAGCGAGCCGAGCAACTGGCCGGCGATCATGCCCAGGCCCGTGACCAGCACGCCCAGGCTGCGGACCAGGAGGGCCCCCAGGCCGATGAAGACGCAGCCCATTGGGCCGCCCAGGTAGTACCACCACTCCCCCGGCAGGGGGTTGGCGGGACCGGCCACGGCCAGCTTCACCGCGAACGCTGCCCACAGCACGATGCAGCCGGCCACGAAGTTGACCAACGTGGCCGCGATGGGCGTCCCGTAGTGGACCGTGGCGGTGCCGTTCATGGCCTGCTGGAAACTCATGAGGAAGCCCGCCGCCACCGGCAGGAGGAGGGGAAGGAGCAGTCCGGCCGCGCCGTCCCCGGAGCCCCCGCTGCTGAAGCGCGGGGACACCGCCCACGCAACGGCGGCGATGGTCAGGATGCAGCCGATGATGCGGATGCCCGTCACAGATTTCTTTCCGGCCGGGCCGATTCCCAGCCGGTCCACCAGCAGGCCGCTTACGGTCTGCCCGGTGACGGTGGCGACGGTGAAGAGCGCTACTCCAAGGATGCCGACGGTGAAGGACTGGGCAAAGACAAACAGCGCGCCGATGGCGCCTGCCACCACGTAGATCCGGGGGAAGGCCCGGTTCCGTACAGCCGGGAGGATGTTTGCCAGCCCGGCCCGTCCGCGCGGCAACACCAGGGAAATGATGATCATGACCAGCAGGCCTGTGCTGAAACTCACGGCCGCGGCTGCGATTCCATCGTTGAGCCGCGCACCCAACGCCCCGTTGATCCGGCCTTGGACGGGGATGGCAAGGCCGGATCCCACGGCCAGGGGCAGGCCTGCGAGTACCGGCAGGCGCGAAGGGGAGGTCATTGAATCCACCTTAGTTCAGGCATTATTGCTGTATGAGCAACCCCATTGACGACGTCCCCATCCGCGACAGCATGATCCGGCTGGGTCAGCTGCTAAAGCTCGCCAACCTCGTGGAGGACGGCGTGGAGGCGGCGGAGCTCATCAAGAACGGGCTGGTCAAGGTCAACGGCGAGATCGACGACCGCCGCGGCCGGCAGCTGCACAACGGGGATACCGTCACGGTGAACGGCCAGACCGTCCGCGTGGTGGCACCCCAGGCGGACTAACCCCGCACCGGCTGGCCCGCCGCCGTCGTACGTCCTACTTGTTCAGCACCTCATGCGTGAGGAACTCCCCCACGTGCCCGATCTCCTGCTGGTTAATGCCGTGCCACATGCCGGTGTAGAGCACCTTGGTGAGCTTGACGTGCTTGCGGACCCAGCCCATGGTGAACTCAATCTTGTCCTGGGTGATCACCGGATCCTGCTGGTCCCGGCCCCAGAACATGGGCACGGTGCCGTCCAGCTCGTCGTCTTTGAACGTGGGGTCGCCGGCCGCGTCCACCACGAAGCCTGAGAGTCCGACGACGGCGGCAAAGTCCGTGGGCCGCTGGCGCAGGAGCGTGGTGGCCATGGCCATGCCCATGGAGAAGCCCAGGAGAGTCACCGAAGGGTGGCCGGGCCTGATGGCGTCGATCCAGTCCAGCACGTAGGCCGAGGCCTTCTTGACCCGCTCCAGCGAGTACTCGATGGACGCGGTAAGCGGGAACCAGGTAAAGCCGGGGCCCATGGCGATGGGCGCCCGTATGGACGCGACGGCGAAATCCCTTGGCAGCATGTCGGCAAGGCTGAGCAGGTCCTGCTCATTGGCACCGTAGCCGTGGAGCAGGAC
Organism: Arthrobacter sp. E44; assembly: GCF_041877125.1. Classification (NCBI taxonomy): domain Bacteria; kingdom Bacillati; phylum Actinomycetota; class Actinomycetes; order Micrococcales; family Micrococcaceae; genus Arthrobacter; species Arthrobacter sp. E44. The sequence goes on along the minus strand of NZ_JBHDJA010000004.1, from coordinate 53,799 downwards.
CAGTAGCGGTTTACCGGCGCGCTGGTCTTCCGGGTGGGACCACAGGACAACGGGGGCAGGAAATACTTCGGCGTCAGTCATGGTTTCCATTCATACCAGTTACCCGGAAGTAACAACCTACGTTCGCGTAGGCAGCGAAGCGGAAGGCAGGATAGGACCGTGACTGACGCAAGTGCCCTCCAGACCCCGTCTGCCCACCCCGGTTCCCACCCCTGGACCCGGTACGTGGCGATGGGAGACTCCTTCACCGAAGGCATCGGCGACCCCGAACCCTCAAGCCCCGGCGGCCACCGCGGCTGGGCCGACAGGGTGGCGGAAGAGCTGGGCCGAACCCAGCCGGACTTCGCCTATGCCAACCTTGCCGTGCGCGGCCGGCTGCTCCAACAGATCGTAGACCAGCAGCTTGCCCCGGCCCTGGAACTGAAGCCGGACCTGGTCACCCTGTCCGCCGGCGGCAACGACCTGATCCGTCCCGGCGGCGATCCCGACGCGCTGGCCGAGAAGCTCGATTCCGTGGTCCAGATCCTGTCCATGGGCGGAGCCACCGTGGTCCTGTTCAACGGGCCGGATACGGGCTCCTCGGTGCTCAGCCGGATCCGCAGCAAGGTGGCCATCTACAACGAGAACCTGCGCACGGTTGCCGCGCGCCATGATGCCGTCATCGCTGACATGTGGTCGCTGCGGCAGCTGGGCGACCCGCAGATGTGGGACCAGGACCGTCTGCACTTCTCCCCGCTGGGACACCACACCATTGCGGCCATGGTGCTGGATGCGCTCAACGTGGAGCACTCCCTGGAACCGCTGCAGCCCAAGCCGCTGCCGCCGCGCACCTGGCGCGAGGCAAGGAGCGGGGACCTCGTGTGGGCGCGGGAATACTTCGTGCCATGGGTGCTGCGCCGGTTGCGCCACCAGTCGTCCGGGGACGGCCTCACGGCAAAACGGCCGACGCCGGGTCCCGTCTTCGGCCCGGGCGTTCCGTTGGGATCCGGCGAAGGCCCGTTGGGTACCTCCGAACCCAGCCGCCGGTAACGCTGCCGGGGTTACGCTGGAAGGACACCACACGAGAGGCGCGGCACCGTGAGCAGCTTGTTTTTCTGGATCATCATCCTGTCCTTCGTGGTCCCCATGGCCATGCGGGCGTACCGGCGCTCCATGGCGCGGCGGGACCGGGACCAGGGCTTGCCCGGTCCGTTTTCGGGGCCCGGGCAGTTTCCGGGTCCGAACCAGTTCCCCGGTTCGGACCAGTACCCGGGTTATGGCCAGTTCCCCGGTTCGGCCGGGCCGCAGAACCGCCAGCCCCGCGACGGCTACACCCAGCAGGACTACTTTTCCGGCGGCTTCCGCCAGCCAGGCCAGCCGCCGCAGCCCTATGGCGGGCAGCAACTGCCGCCGTACCAGCACGGACAGGCGCCCATGCCGGACCCCCGGTTCGGTGGTGCGCCACAGGAATTCGGGCAGGAACCGCCGCTCCAGCAGCCGGGGTACCAGCAGCCCCAGCTTGGCCGGCCAGGCCCCGGGCAGCCCTCCGGGCCTGCCACTCCCCCACCGCCCTCGGCACCGCAGGGGTTCCGCGCACGCAAGCTCGCCGAACTGGACCAGCAATACAGCAACGGCGAACTGTCCATGGAGGAGTACATGAAGCGCCGCGGCGACATCATGAACGGCTGACTCTGGTAAGCAGGCAGGTCGGGGACCGGTTTCCGGTCCCCGACCTACTCTTTATTTGTCTAATGCGGCGTAATCCGCTGGTTCAATCCACCGAACTAGTCCACCTGGGGGAAGCCCAGGTCGATCACCGAGGTTGATGGGTCGGGCCAACGCGTGGTCACCACTTTGCCCCGGGTGTAGAAGCGGATGCTGTCCGGCCCGTACATGTGGGTGTCGCCGAACAGGGAGTTCTTCCAGCCGCCGAACGAGAAGGTGCCCACCGGAACCGGGATGGGCACGTTAACGCCCACCATGCCCGCTTCGGCGTCGAACTCGAACTGCCTCGCTGCGCCGCCGTCGCGGGTGAAGATGGCAGTGCCGTTGCCGAACTGGTTCTCGTTGACCAGCCGGACTGCGTCGTTGTAGGTATCCACGCGGACCACGGACAGGACGGGGCCGAAGATTTCGTCGTCGTACACCCTCATGCCGGGCTTGACGTGGTCCACCAGGCTGACGCCGATGAAGAACCCGCCGGAGTCGAACTGCTGCGAGCGCCCATCCACCACCACGGTTGCGCCTTCACCTTCCGCTCCCGCAACGTACGAGGCCACGCGCTCCCGGTGCTCCGCGGTGATCAAGGGACCCATCTGCGAGGCCGGATCGGTGCCGTCACCAATCTTGAGGTCCGCCATGCGGCTTGAGATCGCCTTCACCAGGTCGTCAGCGATGTTCCCCACGGCCACCAGGACGCTGACAGCCATGCAGCGCTCGCCGGCGGAACCGTACGCGGCGGAAACCGCTGCATCGGCAGCCATGTCCAGGTCGGCGTCGGGAAGCACCACCATGTGGTTCTTTGCACCGCCCAGGGCCTGCACCCGCTTGCCGTGCTCAGCTGCCCGCTTGTAGATGGACTGGGCCACCGGGGTGGACCCGACGAAACTCACGGCCTTAACGTCAGGGTGCTCCAGCAGGACGTCCACGGCTTCCTTGTCCCCCTGGACCACGTTCAGGACGCCGGCCGGCAACCCTGCTTCGGCGAACGCTTCGGCGATGAAGACTGCAGCCGACGGGTCCTTTTCGCTCGGCTTCAGCAGGACGGTGTTGCCGCAGGCCAGGGCGCTGCCGATCATCCACAGCGGCACCATGGCCGGAAAGTTGAACGGGGTGATGCAGGCCACGACCCCCACCGGCTGGCGGATGGAATGGACGTCGATGCCGCTGGAGACCTGCTCCGACCGCTCGCCTTTCAGCATGTGCGACAGGCCGGTGGCGAAATCGATGTTCTCCAGGCCGCGGGCGATTTCCCCTTCCGCGTCGGAGAGGACCTTGCCGTGCTCGCTGGTCAGGATCGCGGCGAGTTCGGATTTGCGCTGGTTCAGGATTTCGCGGACCTTGAAGAAGATGGTGGTGCGCTTGGCAAGGCTGGTTGCCCGCCATGCAGGCAGCGCGGCGCGGGCTGCCGCGATGGCTTCCTCTGTCCGGGCCGTGGAGGCAAGTGCCACCTGCTTTTCCTGTTGGCCGGTGGCGGGGTTGAAGACCGGACCGAAGCGGTCGGCATCGGTGACGCGGGCGCCGTTGATGTAGTGCGGGATGGTTTCCAAAAGAGTCTCTTTTCCTGCGGTGCTTGCCGGGTGGTTGGTTGGACGGCGTGGTTAGTTGGACGGCGCCCGGTCAGCGGCCTCGAGCGAGCCGTCCACGAGCTTGATGATCATGGAGCAGTCCTTGCCCGCGTCCCCGGCGTCGATGAGCCGCTGGAACAACTGCTGGACGTGCTTGCCGATCTCCAGGGGTGTGCCGGTGTCTTCGGCGGCGCTGATCGCCAGGCCGATGTCCTTGTTCGCGAGCTCGGTGGTGAAGGTAGGTGCGAAGTCGTTGTTGGAGGCCGCTGTGGGAACCACACCGGGCACGGGGTACCAGGTCCGGAGCGCCCATGAGTCTCCCGAGGAAACCGAGGCGATGTCCCAAAAGACCTGCTTGTCCAGGCCCAGCCGGTCTGCGAGCACCGCGCCCTCAGCGGTGGAGGCAAGGTTGATGAAAAGCATCAGGTTGTTGCAGATCTTGGCTGCCTGCCCCGTGGTGGGGCCGCCCGTGGGGATGATGTTGCCGGACATGGGGCCGATGTAGCCGGCAGCGTCCTTGACGGCGCCTTCTTCCCCGCCCACCATGAACGTCAGGGTTCCAGCCTCGGCCCCGCTCATTCCGCCGGACACCGGCGCGTCCACGAACCGGAAACCGGCGGCAGCAGCGGCGTCGTGCAGTTCCTGGGCAGAGGCGATGTCGATGGTGGAGGAGTCGATGAGCAGCGTGCGCGTATCCGCGTGCGCCAGCACCCCGTCCGCGCCGAGATACACCGCGCGGGCGTGCTCGCCCTTGGGGAGCATGGTGAACACGGCGTCCGCGCCATCCACGGCTTCGGCGATGCTGCCGGCCCGCTTGACGCCGCCCGCTGCAGCCGCATCCAGGGCTGCGGGGTTGAGGTCAAAGCCGCGGACGTCATGCCCCGCCTTCACCAGGTTCACCGACATGTGGCCGCCCATGTTGCCCAGGCCAACCCAACCGATAACTGCCATGCGTAAGCTCCTTTGCTTTCATTCCGGCGCTTCTGCCGGCATGCCTGTGTCAACCATCACACCGTGTTAGGGTGCAATCAAGGGGAAAAATCACAGACACTCTGTGCATTGATGCACATCAACGGAAGGTCCAACGTGGACGCCAGACGGCTGCCGAGCCCCGACGACCTGCTTATCCTTTTGACGGTTGCACGCCTGGGCCGTTTCAATGCCGTGGCCGAGAGCCTGGGGACCACCCACACCACGATTTCGCGCCGGATCCTCGCGCTGGACAAGCAGCTGGGCGGCCGCACGCTGGAGCGCAGCCCACACGGCTGGGAACTGACGCAGCTCGGTGCTGCCGCGGTGGACGCGGCGGAGGCGATCGAGAGTACACTCGGCTCCCTGTCGGGCCTGATCAGCCAGGACAATAGCGCCCTTGCGGGCCTGGTCCGCGTGGCCACCACCGACGCAGTGGGAGCGGTGTTCGTCACTCCATCGCTGGTGCGGCTCCAGCAGCAGAACCCGCAACTGAACATCGAAATGCTCAGCGCCACCCGGAAAGTCAGCCAGAACCGGTCAGGGGTAGACCTGGAGATCGTGGTGGGCCGGGCCGACGTCAGCACCGCACAGACCATTTTCCTGAGCAACTACTACCTGCGCCTCTACGCCAGCGCCGACTATGCAGGGCGGCACGGCCTCCCGGAAACGCTCGACGACGTGGGGCAGCACGCGTTTGTCTCGTACGTCGAGTCTGCGCTCCAGGTGGCGGAACTGGGCCCCCGCTGGTCATCGCAGCTGCCGATGCCCCGGACAAGCTTCCAGGCCACCAGCGTATTCGCACAGGTGGAGGCCGTTCGGCAGGGCGCCGGCATCGGGCTGCTGCCCAACTTCATGGTGGCGGACCGGGAAGATTTCGTTCCAGTCCTGCCTGCGGATTTCGAACGCCAGCTCCCTATCTGGGCCGTGGCCCGCCCGGAGTCGCTTCGGTCGGCCCGGGTGCAGGCGGTGATCGCGGCCCTCAAGGAGGAGCTGAAGGAGCGGGCCGGACTGCTGGCAGGCTGAGGCTGGCCCAGCCGTAGGGGCAAACGACGGGTCAGGCCTGGAAGAGCCGCCGCACCACCTTCCCGGCGGCGAGTGCATCAAGCCCCTCGTTGATCTCGCTCAGTGGCCGCGTGTCGGTGTGCAGCAGCTCAACCGGCAGCTTGCCCTCCCGCCAGTACCCCAGGTACCTCGGGATGTCGCGGGCGGGAACGGCATCACCCATATAGGAGCCCAGCAGGCGCTTGCCGGCGCCGGCGAACTGGAGGGCCGGAACGGTCAACTCGGCGGACGGGTGTGGAAGGCCCACCGAGACCACTGCCCCGCCCCGGGTCACCCGTTCCAGGCAGGACGCGATCACGCCTGCCGAGCCCACCGCCTCGACGGCAACATCCACTCCGTCGCCGGACGCTTCCTGAATGAGGCGCCCCGCGTCGTCCGGCGTACCCACCGCGGTGGCACCGGCGTCACGGGCCAGCTGGTGTTTGCCCTGGTTCGGATCAATGGCAATCACGCTGGCAGCTCCGGCCAGGCGTGCCGCCATGACCGCGGAGAGCCCCACCGCCCCCAGGCCGAAAACTGCCACGGACTGGCCGGGACTGACCTCGGCGGTGTTGAACACCGCGCCCATTCCGGTGAGCACGGCGCAACCAAACATCGCGGCGACCGTGTCCGGGACGTCGTCGTCAATCACCACCACTGATTCCCGCGCAACCACTGCGTAGTCCGCAAACGCCGAGACGCCCAGGTGATGGTTGATGCGCTTCCCTTCCGGCGTCCGCAACAGGGCAGGCCCGTGCAGCAGGTCTCCTGAGCCGTTGACCTCCGCTGCCCGGTGGCAAAGCGCGGGCCGGCCGGCCAGGCAGGCCCGGCAGTGGCCACAGCTGGGCACGAACACCAGCACCACGTGGTCGCCCACGGAGATGTCTCCTACGCCCTGGCCCACGGACACCACGCGCCCCACCGCCTCGTGGCCCAGGGCCATGGGGAGTGGCCGGACCCGTGAGCCGTCCACCACCGAGAGGTCCGAATGGCAGAGGCTCGAATAGGTGATGGCAACACCAAGCTCACCGGTGCGGGGCTCCGGCTGCTCGAGTTCCTCCACGACCAGTGGCCGGGCGTCGGCGAAGCTGCTTTTACCAGAGGCGTTTCCAGTGGCGGGGACGGTGGCGTACAGGACGGCGGCTTTCATGGGGCCCTACTTCTTGCTGGCGGCCAGCAGGTCGGCGGTGCCCTTGGCGTCGGCTGCGTCCACGTCATGCAGCGAGACGCCGCGGGTTTCCTTCAGGAAGAAGACCGCGACGGCGGTAATGGCGCAGGCGATGAGCAGGTAGACGGCCACGGGGACCGAGGACTTGTAGGTGCCCAAAAGCGAGGCGGCGATGATCGGGGCCAGGGAGCCGGCCACGATCGACGTCACCTGGTAGCCCAGGGAGACGCCCGAGTAACGCATCCGGGTGGGGAACATCTCCGCCATGATGGCAGGCTGCCCAGCGTACATGAAGGCGTGGAACACCAGGCCGATCATGATGGCCGCCAGGATAATGAAGTCGTTCTTCGTGTCCATCATGGGGAACGCGAAGAAGCCCCAGGTGGCGCCCATAATGGCGCCGGCCATGTAGACGGGCTTGCGGCCGAACCGGTCCGAGAGCTTGCCGACCATGGGCACCACGGCAAAGTGCAGGGCGTGGGCCAGGAGCAGCAGCAGGAGGATGCGCGTGGTGTCGGCCTGGACCACGGTCTTCAGGTAGGTGATGGAGAACGTCACCACCAGGTAGTACAGGATGTTCTCCGCAAAGCGCAGGCCCATGGCGGTGAAGACGCCGCGCGGGTAGCGGCGGAAGACCTCGGCCACGCCGTAGCCCTTGTGGCCGGCGTCCACTTCCTTACGCGCTTCAAGGAAGATGGGGGCGTCGTTGACCTTGGTCCGGATGTAGTAGCCGATCAGCACGATCACCGCGGACAGCCAGAAGGCAACACGCCAGCCCCACCCGAGGAAGGCTTCCTGGGTCAGGGTGGAGGACAGGATGAACAGCACGGCCGTGGCGAGGAGGTTGCCCAGGGGCACCGCGGACTGCGGCCAGCTGGCCCAGAACCCGCGGGACTTACTGGGGCTGTGTTCCGCCACGAGGAGGACGGCGCCGCCCCATTCCCCGCCGACGGCGAATCCTTGGGCAAACCGGAGGATGACCAGCAGCGCGGGAGCCCAGTAGCCGATCTGCCCGAACGTGGGCAGGCAGCCCATGAGGAAGGTGGAGACGCCCACCAGGATGATGCTGAGCTGCAGCAGTTGCTTGCGGCCGAACTTATCGCCGAAGTGGCCGAACACGATGCCGCCGATGGGACGGGCCACGAAACCGACGGCGTAGGTGAGGAAGGCGGCGATGATGCCATCCAGTTCTGTCCCGGCGTTGGGGAAGAAGGCTTTCCCGAACACCAGGGTGGCTGCGGATGCGTAGAGGAAGAACTCGTACCACTCCACGACGGTGCCGGCCATGGAGGCCGTCACCACTTTCTTCAGGCCTGATGCCTTGACGTCGGTTTCCTCGGTGCGCCTTGCGGCGGAGCGTTCCGTACTCAATGCGAACTCCTTCGGCGTCGTCGTCGACACCACGGGGACAGTCGATGGCAGCCGGATGTGATGTACACCACGAAAACCGGCTTCGATGAGTATGGTCTGCTTGCCGGTGCAACCTCAACGACCATTAGTGCAGAAGGCATCTGCAGGAATGCACACTGCTGGAGGTTTCCTTGGAGCTGGCTGAACCTCGGAGGCTTTGACCAGGAACGTGTGGACCAAAACTGCCTGGTCCAGGAGTGCCTAGACCAGGAAGCTGCCCCGCAGCTGCGCCCCCAGTTGGCCTATCTCGGTGAGGAACCCGTCGTGGCCGATGGGTGCCTGGATGACGTGGACGTCCACCTCGCCGGGCAGCGCCTGCGCCAGTTCCCGGGACTGGGACGGGAAGTAGAGTCGGTCGGAGTCGACGGCGGCCACGAAGAAGCGTGCAGTAGCACCGGCCAGGGTTTCGGCCAGGGTTCCCCGTCCGCGGCAGACGTCGTGGCTCATCAACGCTTCGGTCAGGGCGATGTAGCTGTTGGCGTCAAAGCGCTTCACGAGCTTGTTGCCCTGGTGGTCCAGGTAGCTTTCCACCTGGTAGCGGCCACGGGCTGCCAGTACTTCCCCCTGAAGGGGCGACTCGGATGCCTGGGCCGCCCGGCCGAAGCGGCCTTCCAGTTCGGCGGCGGACCGGTAGGTGATGTGGGCGATGCGCCGGGCAAGGGCCAGGCCCTCTTCAGGACAGGGACCGCCGTAGTAGTCGCCGCCGTTGAAGTTTGGATCCTGCCGAATGGCCAGGGTCTGGGCCTGGGCAAAGGCGATTTGTTCTGCCGTGCTCGCAGCCCCCACGGCGATGACGGCACAGCGCTGCACCCTTTCCGGGTAGGTCACTGCCCATTCCAGCGCCCGGGCGCCGCCCATGGAGCCGCCAAGAACCGCGAACCAGCTCTTGATCCCCAACTGGTCCGCCAGCCGGGCCTCCGCCACGGTGCTGTCCCGCAGCGTGACCAGGGGGAAGCGGGAACCCCAGGGCGATCCGTCGGGGGCGGGCGATGAGGGGCCGGTGGAGCCGTAGCAGCCGCCCACAATGTTGATGGACACCACGAAGAAACGGTCCGTGTCCACGGGGGCACCGGGCCCGGCCAGCTGCTCCCACCAGCCTTCCTCGTCGGTGTCTCCGCGGGTTACGTGAGTGCTGCCCGTGAGCGCGTGCTCGATCAGGATGGCGTTGCTGGCGTCTGCGTTGAGGGTGCCCCAGGTTTCGTAGGCCAGCGTAACGTCGGGCAGGTATCCCCCGGCCTCGAGCTCCAGTTCCCCAATGGAGGCGTAGCGGACGATTCCGTGTTCGGGGATGGTGGTTGGGGCGACGGAAACCGTCATGGCAAGACCTCTTCTACGCGCTTGCCCGCCGTCAATTGACCGGCAGGCCAGGTCCTCACCCGGGGCACCCCACCGCGGAAGGAGGGTTGCCGGCCAGCAAGCCGGGGCTGTCGCTGGCACTCATGACCTGGATCGAGTGTACGAAACACCACCCGGTCCAAGCCAAGAGTGTGACTGGTTGTGACTTCCCGACTTGCTGCCTGCCCTGCCCTGCCGCCTAAGTGGCGCCCCGGCGTCGTACTTTAGGCTTCTAGGCGTCCTTCGCAGCCCTGAAGCCTGCTTCAAGGTCGGCGAGGATGTCGTCGATGTGTTCCAGGCCCACGGAAAGCCTGACAAGTCCCGGGTGCACCCCGGCCACCACCTGCTGCTCCGGCGAGAGCTGGCTGTGGGTGGTCGACGCCGGGTGGATGACCAGGGAGCGCACGTCGCCGATGTTGGCCACATGGGAGTGCAATTCCAAAGCGTCGACGAAGCGTTTGCCCGCCTCCGCTCCGCCGGCCAGGTTGAAGGCGACGACGGCGCCCGTCCCCTTGGGCCCATACTTGCGGCCACGCTCGTACCAGGGGCTGGACGGCAGCCCGGCGTAGGCGACCGATTCGACGTCGTCCCTTGCTTCAAGCCACCGCGCAACCTCCGCCGCGTTTGCAACATGGCGCTCCACCCGCAGGCTCAATGTCTCCAGGCCCTGGGAAATCAGGAAGGCGTTGAACGGCGAAACCGCCGAGCCCAGGTCCCGCAGGAGCTGGACCCGCGCCTTGAGGATGTAGGAGAGATTGGCACCGAGCGCTCCATCGGCTCCCAGGTCGCGGGCGTAGACCAATCCGTTGTACGTGGGATCCGGGGTGTTGAAGCCGGGGAACCGTTCCGGGTCCTTGCTGAAATCGAACTTGCCGGAATCGACGATCACGCCGGCGATGGCTGTGCCGTGGCCGCCCAGGTACTTGGTGGCCGAGTGGATCACGATGTCCGCTCCCCACTCCAGCGGCCGGATCAGGTACGGCGTCGAGAGGGTGTTGTCCACGATGAGGGGCACGCCGGCCTGGTGGGCGACTTCGGAGATGCCCTCGATGTCCAGGACGTCCTGGCGCGGGTTGGAGACCACTTCACCGAAGAAAAGCTTGGTGTTGGGCCGGACGGCGTTGCGCCACTGGTCCAGGTTGTCGGGGTCGTCCACGAACGTGACGGAGATGCCGAATTTTTTCAGGGTGTGGGCGAAAAGGTTGTAGGTGCCGCCGTAGAGGCTGGGGCTGGCTACGATGTGGTCGCCGGCCTCCGCAATGTTCAGGACCGCGAACGTTTCGGCGGCCTGGCCGGAACTCAGCAGCAGCGCGGCCAGGCCGCCTTCAAGGCTGGCAATCCGCTGTTCGACGGCGTCCTGCGTCGGGTTGCCGATGCGGGTGTAGATGGGCGCCAGTTCGGAGAGTGCAAAGCGGTTGGCTGCGCTCTCGGCCGTTGGGAAAACAAAGGACGTGGTTTGGTAGATGGGCAGGGCACGGGCTCCCGTTGCACTGTCCACTTCCTGGCCGGCGTGGATCTGGCGGGTTTCGAAGGACCAAGCGTTGGACATCCAAATCTCCTTTGACATGGGCCCGGCATGCTCAGGGGCAGTGCGGGCCGCGCTTGCTGTCGGCTCGTGCCGGACAGCCAGGTCCTCACCCGGGGCACCCCACCGCGGATGGAGGGTTGCCGGCCAGCGAGCCGGGGCTTGGCGCTGGCACTCATGACCTTCGCCAAGTCTAGGAAGCGGGGGCGCCCAACGCCATGAGTATGACGGGTCGTGACAAAAGCCTGGACGTGGAAACACACCGCCAGGACTGCAGCGTAGGTTTGCGAAGATTCGCACAGGGAATGCGAAGGATCGCCCGAGCTTCGGAAGATCGGGTTCCCGTCCCCGATAGATTTGAACGGGGAAAACCCCCTCGTTTCTCACAGTCAAAAAAGGACGGACGTTCCGTTGCCTCCGATTCTGCGCCCTGCCGCACGTGCCACTGTTCTATACATTGTGTTGGTCTGTTCAATGCTGGGAGCGGTGCTTCTCCCTGCTCCCATCGCCAGCGCCGCGGCGGCTGACAAGGGTGATTACATTGTCCGGTTCCCCTCGGCAGCGGACGTCAGGCAAGAGAGCAGTGCCCTGCGCGGCCAAGGTATTGGCGTTAGCCGTATGTTCGATAATGCGATCAAGGGCGCTGCGATAAAAGCCACCCCGGCGCAAGCCTCAGCCCTGATGCGGTCCGGCAAAGCCGTCGCCGTTGAGCCGGACCAGCCCGTCACGGTCTACAGCACAACCCAGGAGCAGGCGCCATGGGGACTGGACCGGATAGATCAACAATCGCTGCCCCTATCCAGCACGTACACGCCCTCCGGCACCGGGCAAGGCGTGAGCGTCTATGTACTCGACACTGGGATCCTCGCATCCCACGTCGACTTCGGCGGCCGGGTTGCAACAGGTTGGACGGCGAAGTCCGACGGCCTCGGGTCCAGCGACTGCAACGGACATGGCACCCATGTAGCCGGCACTATCGGCGGTTCAACCTATGGCGTGGCAAAACTCGCGACTTTGATCCCGGTGCGGGCACTGGCCTGTGATGGCACAGGCCTCTACTCGGACGTTATTGCAGGACTCGATTGGATTGCAGGGGACCACCGTGCCGGAACTCCGGCTGTGGTGAACCTCAGCATTGGCGGCCCCACGAGCAGCACCTTGGACGCTGCCGTGGAGGCGGTAATCGCCGACGGTATTTCCGCGGTTGTTGCTGCAGGTAACAGTGCCACCGATGCATGCACGGCTTCCCCTGCCAGGGTTCCGGCGGCAATCACGGTCGCTGCCAGCGATTCCACGGACCACCAGGCCAGCTTCTCAAACTTCGGCAGTTGCGTGGATCTTTACGCCCCCGGCGTTGGCATTACATCCGATTGGTACACCTCCCCGGCCGCCACCGCATCTCTAAGCGGGACCTCAATGGCCACTCCCCATGTGGCAGGCGCTGCTGCCCTCATGCTCTCGCAGAACCCGCTGCTCTCCCCTGCCCAGATAGGAGACGCACTGAATTCTTCCTCAGCCAGCGGCAAGATCTCCAACGCCAGCCCGGGAACCCTAAACCGGTTGCTGCAAGTTGCGTCACCGGCAGGAACCAGCAGTCCGTCGAACCCTGGCTCGTTTTCCTCCCAGACCCCGTTCCGGCAGCTTGATACGCGCAACGGCACCGGAGGCACCAGCGGGCCAGTCGCTCCCGGAGCCACCATCAAGGTCCCGGTAACCGGACGGGGCGGCATCCCGGCAACAGGCGTGTCAGCCGTGGCCGTAAACGTCACTGTCACCGAGCCCACCAGCAACGGATTCATC
>NZ_JBHDJA010000004.1:0-41187 GCF_041877125.1 Arthrobacter sp. E44 | reverse complement strand
CCTCGTCATCACCCCCGTCGGCAGTGACGGAACCATCGCCCTGACCAACAACTCCAACGGCACCGTCCACCTCACCGCCGACACCTCCGGCTACTACATCGCTGGAACCGCCGTAGACCCTGGCTCGTTTTCCTCCCAGACACCGTTCCGGCAGCTTGATACGCGCAACGGCACCGGAGGCACCAGCGGACCAGTCGCTCCCGGAGCCACCATCAAGGTCCCGGTAACCGGACGGGGCGGCATCCCGGCAACAGGCGTGTCAGCCGTGGCCGTAAACGTCACTGTCACCGAGCCCACCAGCAACGGATTCATCACCGTCCACGCCGGAGGCACCACCCCACCGGGAACCTCCAACCTGAACTTCGCCGCAGCCCAAACCGTGCCCAACCTCGTCATCACCCCCGTCGGCAGTGACGGAACCATCGCCCTGACCAATAACTCCAACGGCACCGTCCACCTCACCGCCGACACCTCCGGCTACTACATCGGTGGCTGATCAAATGCCGATCCTGGTCAGCTGGGAGGCAGGAAAACAGCCCGAATCCACGAAGGAAATTCCAGTAAGGGTATCCTTAGCTGAGAGCCGCATCACAAAGTGCCAAGATGTTGCCATGCGCATGGATCACGTCTCTTACGCCTGTGAACACGACGGCCTCGCGGCCACTACCGAACGTATTGCAACTGCCCTCGGCGTTGAGGCAGTGAAGGGCGGGGTGCACCCCCGGTTCGGAACCCGGAATATGATCATCCCGCTGGCCGGTCACAAGTACCTGGAGGTCGTGGAGGTCCTGGACCACCCCGCTTCTGACAAGGCACCGTTTGGACAGGCCGTACGGGCCCGTTCCGCGGCCGGCGGCGGCTGGATGGGCTGGTGCGTCGAAGTGGACGACCTCGCCCCCTTCGAGGAACGCCTTGGCCGCTCCGCCGTCAACGGCAACCGCAAGTTCCCGGACGGCCGCGAGCTGGTCTGGAAGCAGATTGGCATCCTGGGCCTCATCGCTGATCCCCAGGTCCCGTACATGCTTAAGTGGGAGGGCGATCCCTCGCTTCACCCGTCCAACGCCTACCAGAGCAGCCTCAAGATGAGGTGCCTGACCATCGCCGGCTCCGCGTCGAGGGTCACGGAATGGCTGGGCGAGCCGGTGGAGAAGCCGCTCGAAGATGTTGCGGTCGAGTGGGTCGCCCCGCACGGAACGCCGGGCATCCTGTCGGTCACCTTTGAGACCGCCAACGGGGCCGTCACTATCTGACGCTCCAGCCCTAGTCTCTTTTTGGGAGATGGGTGTGCCGGGTCCACGCCCGGATAATCTTCGGCCGCCATGAGGTGGTGACAACGGCGTCACCACCTCATGGCGGCCGAATTCGTTCAAGCGGCGTTTGACTTTTTGGGCTCAGGGCAGCGGATTTTTCTGCGCCAAGCATGCTCTTTTTCACACGGGACATTTGGGCTGCGACAGGGAACCTTTGCGTCCAAAAAGTACGACGACGGCGGGCGGCTTCGGTGGTCCGGCTTACCCACTCAGGTAAGCTGCTCGGCGCAGCTCATATTGTCAGACCCCTGTTGGATGATCTTCATATGGGAATCAGCGGTGGTGTGAGGGCAGGTGCGGAGGGCGTTCATGCCTCGGTGGCTGCCCTCGGTGCGCTGGATGCCATAAGTGCGCTGGAGCGGGAGGATGCTTTCCTGGCCTCCGGGGTTGGTGTTGGTTCCGGTGTTGATGTGCTGCAGCGGCGGTACGAGATCCGGCTGGAGCGGCTGGAACTCACGGCCCGGTTGGAGGCGCAGCTCGCGGCGATGAAGGCGCGGGATGCAGCCGAGGCGATCGGGTTCCAGCAGGCCATGACCCCGCCCGACGCGTCCATCCAGGACCGCACCTACGCCGAGATGTCCGTGGTGGAAGAGATCGCAGGGGTCCTCACCGTCAGCTCCGCCGCCACAGGCGCCCTGGTGGAACAGTCCCGAAAAATCTGCTCCCTCCCACCGGTGTTCCAGGCCCTGTCCACCGGTGCCATGTCCTGGCAGCACGCCCGCATCGTCGCGGACGAAACCGAGGGCCTCGACGCGGCCGGCGCTGCCGCGCTGGTGGCGCACTTCTTCGACCCCGACGCACCCCACCCCGCCCGCGGCGCAGCCCCGGGCGAACTCGTCCCCTCCCGCTTCCGGGCCAAAGTCCGTTCCTGGCGCGAACGCCACCACCCCGAGACACTGCAGAAACGCCACGCCAAAGGGGTGACGGACCGGCGAATGGAATACACCCCGGACCGGGACGGCATGGCCTGGATCTCGCTCTACCTCCCCGGCGACACCGCCTGCGCCATCTGGAACCGCACCACCGCCACCGCCCGCGGCCTCCAAGGCCCCAACGAACCACGCACCATCACCCAACTCCGCCCCGACATCGCAGCATCCCTGCTCCTCAGCGCCGGCAACACCAAGGGCACCGGCACCACCACCGCGGCAGAGCCGGCCAGCATCGACGACGGGACCGGCAACGACGACGTGACCGGCAACGCCATCAGTTCGTCGGCCGTGAGGGAGATCGGCAAGGTCCCCACCCCGCGGGCCGACGTCCTGGTCACGGTGCCGGTGTTCTCCCTGCTCGGACTCACGGATGAGCCCGCCATGCTCGACGGGCTCGGCCCCATCCCGGCATCCATGGCCCGCAAACTCGTCGCCGACGGCGCGGCCTTCTACCGCGTCCTGGTCGACCCCCGCGACGGGGCACCCTTGGAGATCGGCCGGAAGAACTACCGGCTCACCGAAACCATCAAACGCTGGATCAGGATGCGCGACGCCAAATGCACCTTCCCCGGCTGCACCAACCGCACCCCGGACAACGAAACCGACCACCTGAAAGCCTGGGAACACGGCGGACCCACCGGCACCAGCAACCTGGCACAACTCTGCCCCAAACACCACCGGCTCAAACACCACACCCAATGGACACCAGACCCGGCCACCACGAGTGAATCACCCGGCTGGACCTCACCCACCGGCCGCCACTACAAACCCGAACACCCCCACCCAGAACCCACACACTGGCCACCGGGAATCCTGCCGGCGGAAGCTATCGTGGCTGCCATGCCGGTGGATGCTCCACAGTGGCAGCAGCTGCTCGCGGGCATGCCTGATTGGGCCGATCCACCACCCGAAGATCCACCCGGCGAAAACCTGCTCGAGCCGGGCGAACTATGCCCGACAGATCCACTGTGGGAGGACTTCTACGCGCAGCCCTTCATTCTCCCACCGGACCCAGAAGCGGACTCCTGGTTGCTGCTGTCGTTCATCCGAGAGCAGCTATCACGCCAATAACGCCCTGCATCGTCATAACGGTGAGGCCGGGCAGCCCAGACTGAGGAGGTGGGGTATCTACCCCAACCCCACCGCCTTCCCGAAAAGGCTGAACCCGACGAACGCCACGATATCCAGCAGTGCGTGGGCTATCACCAGTGGCATGACCCGACGTGTCCGGGTATACAGCCAGGCAAAGACAATGCCCATCACTGCGTTGCCAATGAATGGACCGAAGCCCTGGTACAGGTGGTAGCTGCCGCGCAGCACCGAGCTCACGGCGATGGCCAGCGGCATGCTCCATCCGAATTTCCCAAACCGGTCGAGCAGATAACCCACCACAATGACTTCCTCGAGCACCGCATGGCGGACGGCCGACAGGATGAGGACGGGAACCGTCCACCAGTAGGCATCCAATGCACTGGGAATGATGGCCGTGGTGATCCCGAGCGCCCTGCCGGCCGCATACAGGCCCAGCGAGGGGATGCCGATCAGTGCAGCCAGCCCCAGCCCCTGAAGCAGGTCCTTTCCGGGCCGGGCGAAATCGAACCCGAGCTTCTGGAACGCGGACCGGGAGGTGCCGGGCTCACCGGGCGCGGCGGGGCGGTCCTCAGTAAGGAAGTACAAAACCAGCAGTACCGGCACCAGCGCAAAGACGATATCCAGCAGCTGGTACGTCAGGTCAAAGTACTCGCGGGTACTTTGGGAACGGTTCAGGGTGGACGTGCCCTCCGCCAGCGGGGCGCGGGTCATCTTGTCGAGCAGCTGCACCACGGAGTAGACGGCCGACTGGCCCAGGGACAGGCCCAGGACGATCCAGACTTCGAGCCGCAGGCGGCGGCGGGAGGGAACCAGCATGTTCCCATCTTGCCTTCAGTTTCTGGATCCGGCCTGATGGAACTGCCGATGCACCCAGGTCCGCAACATCAGGAGGGTGCGACGATCACTTCCGTGCCGTTGGCCTCGAACGCAGCCTTGTCACGGGCAGAAATGCCGGAATCCGTGATCAGCCTGTTGAAGTCATAGCCGTCCATGGTGGCGAAGGCGCGCACTCCTACCTTGGAGGAATCCGCGATGACATAGGACACCCGGGCACGGGAGGCCAAAAGGGCATTGACCGAGGCCTCCCCCTCGCCCGTATTGGTGGGCCCCACCTCGGGATCGATGCCGTTGACGCCAATAAAGGCGATGTCCAGCACCACCTTCTGCATGATGATGTCCGTGTAAGGCCCCACCAGTTCGTAGGACCGCGGGTTGAGGATCCCGCCGGTAACCATCACCTTGATGTTGGGTCGGACCGCCAACTGGCCGGCAATATTAATGGCATTGGTCACCACAGTGAGGGTGGGCTGGTTGGAGGGTGCGTTCAGGTCCTCCCGGGTGGCGAGAATCTGTGCAAGGGCGGTGCTGGTGGTACCCCCGCAGAGACCGATCACCGCACCCGGACGAATCAAGGCCGACGCACACTGCGCAATCTGCTCTTTGGCTTCGGCATGGTCGTCGCGGTTGTAGCGGCCTGGCAGGTCGTAAGCCAGGGCACCCGTGGTCGCCCCGCCGCGCGTCCTCGTCAAAAGCCGGCGCTTGGCGAGGCTGTCCAGGTCGCGCCGGGCAGTGGCCGGGGAAACATTGAGGGTGCTGACAATCTCGTCAACCTCTACCTGTCCCGTCTTCGCCAGCAGGTCGAGAATTGCCGTAAGCCGGTCAGTGCGCGTCATTCAAGTGGGCCTCTCAATCAAAGCAGCCACCATTCCTGATGACGTTTTCTGACTATAACGTACATTATATGATCAGAAACAATCATGTGAGCGTACTGAAGCTATCGCTCTCTGGCTCCGGCCCGCCACACAGCGTACGTCAAGGGCACGCCCGGGCGGTAAGCGAGGTGCGTGGCCGAAGGCGCATTCAGCAGGTGCAGGTCGGCACGGTGACCGACGGCGATTGACCCCACGGCGCGTTCACCGTCCGCATCCTGCCCGGTGTCCTCGTGCAACGCCAGGGCACCGCCATAAGTGGCGGCCCGTACTGCCTCATGCACGGAGAGGTGCATCTGCAGGACAGCAGTGGTCACGCAAAACGCCATGGAGCTCGTGTAGGACGTACCGGGATTGCAGTTGGAAGCAATTGCCACCTGCACTCCGGCATCGAGAAGCTCGCGGGCAGGAGCCAGCGGCTGGCGGGTGGAGAGGTCGCAGGCCGGGAGGCAGGTGGCCACAGTGCCGCGCTCCCCCGCACCGCTCACCGCGTCCCACCCGGACCACGAAGCAGCCAAGGCTTTGACGTCCTGCCCCGACAGGAAGTTCACGTGGTCCACGCTCGCCGCTCCCAGCTCCACGGCAAGTTGCACGCCGGGCCCCTCACCGAGCTGATTGCCGTGCACGCGGAGGCCCAGGCCCGCGTCCCGGCAGGCCAGCAGTACCCGGCGGGACTGTTCAGCGGTGAACGCGCCCTCTTCGCAGAAGACGTCGGCCCACTGTACGTACGGGCGAACGGCGTCGAGCATGGGTCCGCAGACCAGGTCGGTGTACTCGTCCGGGTCCTGGCCGGCGGGAACCAGATGGGCGCCGAGGTAGGTCACCTGGTCTGCCACCGTGGACGCGATGCGGGCGCTGCGGGCCTCATTCTCGACGTCCAGGCCGTAGCCGGTTTTGGTTTCCAGGTACGTGGTTCCCTGCGAGACGGCCTCGGCCACCCGGCCCATGGCCAACCGTGTGAGGTCGAAGTCGGAGGTGGCGCGCGTGGCTTCCATGGTGACGGCGATGCCGCCGGCGGCGTAAGCCTCGCCCGCCATCCGGGCTTCGAACTCGGCGGTGCGGTCGCCGGCGAAGAGCAGGTGGGTGTGCGAGTCCACCCAGCCTGGCAGCATGGCCCGGCCTCCAGCGTCGACGGCGTCGTCGGCTGCGGGGGCATCGGCTGCGGCACCGATCCATGAGATCCGTTCCCCCTCGATGACTACCGCCGCATCCTTCAGGACCCGCTGCTCAAGGTCCTGCGTCATCAGCTCGGCAATATTGGTGATCAGGGTACTCATGGGACCATTCTTCAACGCCGGATGGACCAGCGTGTGGCGGCCAGGGCCTGCGCTGTCCGGGATGCCGGACCGTCGGCTGCGCCGGCAACGAAGGCAGTACCTCCGGAGGAGTCCTGCCCGGCAAGGATCTGGGCGGCCGCGAACTCCGCCAGGGCTGCCGAGGTCTGGAACCCATATCCGCCCTGCCCCGCCAGCCAATAGAACCCTGCCGCTTCGGCGTCGAATCCCGCAACCGGAACTCCGTCCGCGGCTTCGGTCCGCAGCCCCGTCCACGCCCGCCGGACTTCCGTAATCCCCAGGCTGGTGAAGGCGTTCAGTTTCTCCACCAGGCGTTCCACGTCTCCGGGGCGCGGGCGTGCATCCTCGGGGCCACTGGGAACGGTCTCCGACGGCGAAATCAGGACGTCGCGGCCGTCGGGGCGGAAATAGAACGTGTTGTCTGCGGCAGCCACCATTGGAGTGGCGCCAGGAAGGGGACGTTCGACGGCGGCAATCGCCGCGGTGCGCCGGTACGGCTGCAGGCCCAGCTTTTCGACGCCGCTGATCACCGCGAGCTCGTCCGCCCAGGCTCCCGCGGCGTTGACCATCACTCCCACTTCGAACCCCTCGGCACCGGCACCCACCTGCCAGCCCGAACCCAGCCGTTGCGCCGAATGGACTCGGGCGCCGGTGATGATGTCGGCGCCGGCGGCGAGCGCCCGCTTGCGATGTTCTTCCAGGAGCAGCGGGGCGTTGCAGCCAAAGGATCCAGTATCTAGTCCCGCGGCAGCAAAGGTTCCGGGCTTCAGGGCCGGGCAGAGCTCCAGGGCGCGCTCCACGGAGATGGGCTGCATGTGCCCACTGGCTTCCGCGGCCACCTCAGCCTCGGAGCCGATCAGCATGAAGCTGCGCGGCGTCAGGACCGGTTCCGGGAGTTCCGCGTCCCGGGCCGCGAGCAGCTCCAGGGTCCGGACGGTGAGTTCCTGGACCACCGGCGGCCCGTAGCTGGGGATCAGCTGTCGGGCGGAGCGGGAGGACGTGTGGTACGCCAGCTCCTGCTCCGCCTCCACCAGGACAACACTGCAGCGGCCCGCGAGCGCGGACGCAAGGGAGAGGCCGGCAATGCCGCCGCCCACGATCAGGACATCGTAATGAGCTGCCATCGGTCCATCCTTGCAGAATTCAGCTGGGGTGCGGCAGGTGTCAGGCTGCCGCCTCGTCACGGCTGGCGACGAAGGCACGAACGCACGCTTCGACGTCGTCCGCTGAATGTGCGGCGGAAAGCTGCACCCGGATCCTTGCGGCACCCCGCGGAACCACGGGGAAGCTGAAGGCGGTGACGAAGACTCCGTGCTGCAGCATCCGGTCGGCCACCTTGGCGGCCATCACGGCATCACCGAACATCACCGGGACGATGGCGTGCTCGCCCGGAAGCAGGTCGAACCCCTCCTCGGTCATGCGGCGGCGGAAGAGTTCGGCGTTTTCGAACAGCCTGCGCCGCAGGTCACCGGAGCTTTCCACCAGGTCCAGCGCCTTGAGCGTGGCTGCAACGATGGCCGGAGCCAGGGAATTGGAGAACAGGTAGGGCCGTGCCTTCTGGCGGAGCATGGCGACAATCTCCCTGCGGCCGGACACGTAACCGCCCGAGGCTCCGCCCAGCGCCTTGCCGAAGGTGCCCGTGTAGATGTCCACGCGGTCACTGACACCGGCGTGTTCGGGAGTACCCGCACCTGTGGCACCCATGAAGCCCACGGCATGGGAGTCGTCCACCATCACCAGGGCGCCGTACTTGTCGGCGAGGTCGCAGATGGCCTCGAGCGGGGCAAGGTAGCCGTCCATCGAGAACACGCCATCGGTGACGATGATCTTCCGGCGGGCGTCCTTCGCTTCCACCAGCTTGGCTTCCAGGTCCGCCATGTCCTGGTTGGCGTACCGGTACCGCTGTGCCTTGCACAGGCGGATTCCGTCGATGATGGAGGCGTGGTTCAGGGCATCGGAGATGACGGCGTCCTCGGCCCCGAAGAGGGACTCGAACACCCCGCCGTTGGCGTCGAAGCAGCTGGAGAACAGAATGGTGTCCTCGGTACCCAGGAACTTGGCGACCCGGGCTTCCAGTTCCAGGTGCAGGTCCTGGGTGCCGCAGATGAAACGGACGCTGGCCATCCCGAAACCGCGCTCGTCCATGGCGGCCTTGGCGGTGCTGATGATGTCAGGATGGTCAGCCAGTCCCAGGTAGTTGTTGGCGCAGAAGTTCAGCACGTCGGCGCCGGGGCCGCCGATCTGTCCGGCGGTGATGTGGCTGGACTGCGGTGAGCTGATGCTGCGTTCGGTCTTGTAGAGCCCGGCCGCGCGGATTTCTTCCAGCTCGTCGTGGAGCTGATCCTTCATGGAGGTGTACATGGGGTTCCTTAGTATCGGGTCTTAGAGTCGGGTCCAGTCCAGGACAACCTTGCCGCCCACGCCGCTGCGGGCAATCTCGAAGCCCTTCTCCCAGTCCGCGGCCGGCAGTGCGTCCGTGACCACGGCGGAGATTCCGGCGTGGAGCACCGGGTTGGACGAGAGCATGGCGCTCATGGCGTACCAGGTTTCGTACATCTCGCGGCCATAGATGCCCTTGAGCGTGAGCATGTGGGTGACCACCTTGCCCCAGTCGATGGTGATCTCCTGGCTGGGCAGCCCCAGCATGGCGATCCGGCCACCGTGGTTCATGTTGTCGATCATCTCAGGCAGCGCGGAAGGGTGCCCGGACATTTCCATTCCGACGTCGAAGCCTTCGCGCATGCCCAGCTCACGTTGGGCGTCGCGCACCCGGGTGGTGGAGACGTCGATGGCAAGGTCGGCTCCGAGCTGCCGGGCCAGGTCGAGCCGTGGCTTGGAAACGTCCGTGATGGCGATTTTGCGTGCACCCGCGTGGCGGGCGACGGCGATGGCCATCAGTCCAATGGGGCCGGCGCCGGTGATCAGGACGTCCTCGCCCACCAGCGGGAAGCTCAGCGCGGTGTGGGTGGCGTTGCCGAACGGGTCGAAGATGGCGCCAAGCTCCGGGGTGACTGAAGGGTCGTGGTGGACCCAGACGTTGGTTTCGGGGATCACCACGTACTCGGCAAAGGCACCGTCACGCTGGACACCCACACTGACGGTGTGGATGCACATCTGGCGGCGTCCTGCGCGGCAGTTCCGGCAGATGCCGCACACCACGTGCCCTTCGCCCGAGACCCGGTCGCCTACCTTGACCTCCCGGACGTCGTCGCCCACCTTCACCACTTCGCCATAAAACTCATGGCCGGCAATGAGGGGAGCCTCGATGATCCCCTGCGCCCATGGATCCCAGGACTGGATGTGCAGGTCCGTGCCGCAAATGCCGGTGGTCATGACCCGGATCTTCACGTCCGCCGGCCCGGCCTCTGGTTCGGGCCGCTCGACGAGTTCGAAACCGGCCTGCGGGCCAGCCTTATAAAGGGCCTTCATTGGCATCCTTACTGATTGGGGTTCACGTTTGCGGGGTATGTCATCCCCATTGAAGCGCCGAGCACGCGTAAGCACAACAGCATTTTTCTCAATCAACGATGTAGTAATAGCTAATGATTAGACTGGAGCCATGGAGGTTCATCAACTCGAAATTCTGCGGGAACTCGGTGCCCTGGGCAGCGTGAAGGCGGTGGCCGACACGCTCATGGTCACCCCGTCGGCAGTGTCGCAGCAACTGGCCCACCTGCAGCGCAGCGTGGAGGTGCCCCTGACGCGCAAGGAGGGCCGGAACCTGGTGCTCACCGAAGCCGGCCAGGTCCTCGCCGACGCCGGTGCCGCCGTCGTCAGCGCCATGGCCGAGGCCCGCGGCGCGCTGCGGACCTATCATGGCTCTCCCGCCGGCAGGGTGACGGTCAGCGGGTTCCACAGCGCGGGACAGGCTTTGTTCGCGCCGCTGGCCAGGATGCTGGACCGGCCGGAGCATCCGCGGATCGAGCTCTCCGACGAGGATGTTGCGCAGCAGGACTTTCCCGCCCTCACTGCCCGTTACGACCTGGTGCTGGCGCACCGCATGGACCACAGCCCGCGGTGGCCGGCGGAACGGGTAGCCGTCATCCCCCTGGCGCACGAACCCCTCGACGTGGCACTGCCCGCCGGCCACCCCTTGGCGCAGAAGGACACGGTGACAGCGGACGACGTCGGCGCCGAAGCCTGGGTGACCAGCCACCCTGGCTACTCCCCCGCCGACGTTCTTGCCGCCGTCGCTGCCGTTTCCAGCCGGGAACCGAACATCGTCCACCGCATCAACGACTACTCGACGGTGGCGGCCTTGGTGGCCACCGGCGGCGTGGTGGGACTGCTCCCCAGGTACACGGCAGGGCCGGTGCTTAACCCGGACATCGTGCTGCGCCCGCTGGCGGGGATCAGCACCCGGCGCAGGATCGACCTGCTGGCCCGGCCGGAGAACCTGAAGCGGCGGGCGGTGGTGATGGTGTGCGAGGCACTTGAGGACATCATGGCGGGGCTGGTGCGCCAGGGCTGAAAAGTGCAGCGGGGCTGAAAAAGTCAGGCGCCCTGGTCGTCCTGGTGGTCTTTGCCCATCTTGTGGCCAAGGCCTTGACCGTGTCCCGGCGCGCCGCCCAAACCATGCCCCAGCCCAGGGCCGGGCTTGTCACCGGCGCCCTTCACGATCCGCTTGGCCGTGGCATTGTCCCCGTCCTTGACGCCTGCAATGCGGACGGCATCCCCTGCGGCAATGTCCGCGATGGTTCCGTCCGTCGGCTTAAGCCTCTTGCCGTCGTCGCGCTTTGCTCCCGGGCTGGCCGGCATGCGTGGGCTGGCTGGCGCGTCCGGGCTGGCAGTAGGCGCGGAACCATCCGCTGCTGCCGGAGGAATCCTGGTGATTCTCGTGTCGCCGTTGACGGTGTAGGTCTGGATGAAGCCGTCCTCGCTCTTGACCGTGATGGCCGAGCCGCTGACCGATTCCACCGTCCCCCGCTGTTCCAGGACGGTCTGGAAGGTGCCATCCGCGTTCTTGACCACCTCCTCGCCATGAAGTGGCTGGGGACGCTGGGCTTTCTTGTCCTGCTTGTTTTGCTGTCCGGGCGCGCTGCCTGAATGGCCTGGGGCGGATTGCGGTGCCGATTGTGACGGCGAGGGGGTGGGCGTGCCCGTGGCCGACCAGGCAAGGGCAGCCCCCGTGCCGGTCAGCGCAAGGGCCACCGCCCCGGCAAGCGCGGCCTTGCGCACCCTCATTGATTCCCGGACCACCATGGTTGTTCCTCCCGCACCTTCGCGCCGCAACTCCCGGCCCGGGGCACCGGCTCACCTGGCCTCAAGTGTAAGGGTGATGCGCACGCTCAACCACGGGTACTTTCTGTGACGGCCGCCTGAGTACTTAAAGCGCAACTGGGTCGCAGTTGTTGTCGTTATGAGGGCTCAAAACGACAACAACTGCAACCCAGTTGGGTGGGTTTGCTAGACGGTGACGCCCAGCTTCTCCAGGATCAGTTCGCGGACGCGGCCGGCGTCGGCCTGGCCGCGGGTGGCCTTCATGACCCCGCCCACGATCGCGCCGATGGCCTGGACCTTGCCGCCGCGGATCTTCTCCGCAACGTCGGGCTGGGCGGCGAGCGCGGCGTCGATGGCTTCCAGGAGGGGGCCGTCGTCGGACACCACGGCGAGGCCGCGTTTTGCGACAACCTCTTCCGGGGTGCCTTCGCCGGCGAGCACGCCGTCCAGCACCTGCGTGGCCATCTTGTTGTTGATCTTGCCGGCCTCCACCATGCGGGCGAGCTCCACGATGGTGGCCGGCTCGACGCCCAGCTGGCCGGGGTCAACGTCGGCGGCCTTGGCGCGTCCCACGATCTCGCCCATCCACCATTTGCGGGCCACGGAGGCCGAGGCGCCGGCGGCAATGGTTTCCTCGATCTCGTCCAGGACCCCGGCGTTCACCACGTCACGGAACTCGAGATCGGAGTAGCCCCAGTCAGCCTTGAGGCGCTTGCGGCGCTCGGCCGGAGGCTCGGGCAGGGTGGCGCGCAGCTCCTCCACCCATTCCCGGGAGGCAACCACGGGGACCAGGTCCGGTTCCGGGAAGTACCGGTAGTCGTCGGCGTCGGACTTGGGCCGGCCCGAGGTGGTGGTCCGGGTGTCCTCGTGCCAGTGCCGGGTTTCCTGGACAACCGGGTTGCCGGAATCCAGGACGGCTGCGTGGCGCTGGATCTCGTAGCGGACAGCGTGTTCGACGGCGCGCAGCGAGTTCACGTTCTTGGTTTCGGAGCGGATGCCGAACCGTTCGCGGCCGTGCGGGCGGAGCGAGACGTTGGCGTCGCAGCGGACGTTGCCGCGTTCCATCTTCGCGTCGGACACACCCAGGTTCTTCACGATCTCCCGGACAGCGGCCACGTACGCCTTGGCCAGCTCCGGCGCGCGCGAGCCTGCGCCCTCGATGGGCTTGGTGACGATTTCCACCAGCGGCACGCCGGCACGGTTGTAGTCCACCAGGGAGAAGTCGGCGCCGTGGATGCGGCCGGTGGCGCCGCCCATGTGGGTCAGCTTGCCGGCGTCCTCCTCCATGTGCGCGCGCTCGATCTCAACGCGGAACACGGTGCCGTCCTCAAGCTCGATGTCCAGGTAGCCGTCGTACGCGATGGGCTCGTCGTACTGGGAGGTCTGGAAGTTCTTGGGGGTGTCCGGGTAGAAGTAGTTCTTCCGGGCGAAGCGGCAGGATTCGGCGATCTTGCAGTTCAGCGCCAGGCCGATCTTGATGGAGGATTCCACGGCGGTCTTGTTCACCACGGGCAGGACGCCGGGCATGCCCAGATCCACTTCATTGACATTGGTGTTGGGCTCATCGCCGAAGACGTTCGGGGCGGAGGAGAACATCTTGGTCTTGGTGTTCAGCTCCACATGGACCTCGAACCCCAGGACGGGATCGTACTTCTCCATGGCCTCATCGAAGCTCAGGATTTCGTCAGTGCTCATTATTTTGCCTCCTGGGTTTCGAGGGTTTCAGCCGCAAGGTCGGGAGCCTGGGCCAGCAGCGGGCCGCCCCACTTCGCTTCGAGCAGCGACTCCAGGACCGCACCCACCCGGTACAGGCGGGCATCCTCGCGGGCCGGGGCCAGCAGCTGGATGCCAACGGGCAGCCCGTCCTCGTCCGCCAGCCCGCCGGGCAGCGACAGGCCGGGCACGCCGGCCAGGTTGGCCGGGATGGTGGCGACGTCGTTGAGGTACATGGCCAGCGGATCGTCCAGTTTTTCACCGAGCGGGAAGGCCGTGGTGGGGGCGGTGGGCGAGATCAGGACGTCGGCCTGCGCGAAGGCAGCCTCGAAGTCCCGCTGCACCAGGGTGCGGACCTTTTGGGCGGAGCCGTAGTAGGCATCGTAGTAGCCCGCGGACAGGGCGTACGTGCCCAGGATGATGCGGCGCTTGACCTCGTCGCCGAAGCCGGCGGCGCGGGTGGCACCCATGACGCGTTCAATGGTCATGGGGCCCTCTTCGGGGAGGACGCGCAGGCCGTACCGGACGCCGTCGAACTTGGCCAGGTTGGAAGAGGCCTCGGAAGGCATGATCAGGTAGTAGGCGCCCAGGGCGTACTGGAAGTTGGGGCAGGAGACCTCAACGATCTCGGCGCCGGCTTCCTTGAGCAGCTCGAGGGCGTCGTTGAAGCGGTTTTCGACGCCGGCCTGGTAGCCCTCGCCGTGCAGTTCCTTGATGATGCCGATCCGCAGTCCCTCCACGTTGCCGGTCTTCGCGGCGGCAACGAGGTCAGCCAGGGGTTCGGGCAGGGAGGTGGAGTCACGGGGATCGTGCCCGCCGATGACCTGATGCAGCAGGGCGGAGTCCAGCACCGTGCGGGTGACGGGACCGATCTGGTCCAGCGAGGAGGCCATGGCGATGGCGCCGTAGCGGGAGACGCTGCCGTAGGTGGGCTTCACGCCGACGGTTCCGGTAACGGCACCGGGCTGGCGGATGGAGCCGCCGGTGTCCGTTCCCAGGGCCAGGGGCGCTTCGAAGGCGGCAACGGCGGCCGCGGAACCGCCGCCGGAACCGCCGGGGATCCGGTCAAGGTCCCACGGGTTGCGGGTGGGGCCGAAGGCCGAGTGCTCGGTGGAGGAGCCCATGGCGAATTCGTCCAGGTTGGTCTTGCCCAGGATGGGCATCTTGGCGGCGCGCAGGCGTTCCACGACCGTTGCGTCGTAGGGGCTCTGCCAGCCCTCGAGGATCTTGGAGCCTGCCGTGGTGGGCTGGCCGATGGTGACAATCAGGTCCTTGACCGCGATGGGAACACCGGCCAGGACGTGCAGGGCCTCGGCTTCGGCACCCCCGGCGGCACGGATCGCGTCCACCTCGGCCGCGACGGCCAGGGCTTCCTCGGCGTTAACGTGCAGGAAGGCGTTGACCTTGCCGTCAACGGCGGCGATGCGGTCCAGGTAAGCCTGGGTCACTTCGACGGCGGTGACCTCGCGGGCGGCGAGCTTTTCGGCCAGCTGCGCGGCGGACAGTCGGACCAGGGCGTCGGCGCTGGTGCCGGTGGAGTTTTGTTCAGTCATGGTTATGCCTCATCCAGGATGGCCGGGACCTTGAAACGGTTTTCATCGGAATCCGGGGCGCCGGAGAGGGCCTGTTCCGCCGTGAAGGTGTGCCCCACGACGTCGTCGCGGAACACGTTGGTGAGCGGAATGGGGTGCGAGGTGGCCGGAACGTCGTCCCCGGCGGCCTCGCTGACGGACTTGACCGAATCGACAATGACGGCGAGCTCGCCGGCCATCCTGTCCAGCTCTTCGGCACTCATCTCGATGTGAGCGAGACGCGCGAGATGCGCGACGTCGTCACGGTTGATCGCAGCCATGGATCTCCCCTGCAAAGTTCGAATTGTTTTCCGATCCAGTCTAGTGCGGAAACGCAGATGCCCGTCTGACATCCCCCAGCGGGCGTCAGACGGGCACCTTCGATGCCCGGTCCGGTCACGGGGACGGGAGCGCGGGCAGCTACAGACTAACCGATCCCAATGGCTCCGGTCAGCATCCCGACCCCGAGCATTACAAGCGAGATCACGGCGGTGCGCCAGAGGACCTTCTTGTGGTGGTCACCGAGGTCAACCTTGGCCAGCGACACCAGCAGCAGGATGGCCGGAACCAGCGGGCTCTGGAGGTGGAACGGCTGGCCGGTGATGGAGGCACGGGCCATGTCCGCGGCTCCGACGCCATAGTGGGCGGCGGTCTCGCTGAGGACCGGCAGCACGCCGAAGTAGAACGCGTCGTTGCTCATGAAGAACGTCATGGGGATGCTGAGCACGCCGGTGATGACGGCCATGAACGGGCCCATGGAGGACGGGATGATCTGGACCAGCCAGGCGGACATGGCTTCCACCATGCCGGTGCCTTTGAGGACGCCGGTGAGGACGGCGGCGGCCATGACCATGCTGACCACGGCCACGATGGACGGTGCGTGCGCAATCAGCTGGGCGCCCTGGTCCTTGACCTTGGGGAAGTTGACCAGCAGGGCGATCGCGGCGCCAACCATGAACACGAACGGCAGCGGGATGACGTTGGCCACGAGCACCACCATGACGGCGACCGTCAGGGCCAGGTTGAACCAGAACAGCTTGGGCCGCAGGGTGCTGCGGTTGGGATCAAGGGCGGTGTCGGCAAGTCCGGCGCCGCCGTTTTCAGTAGCGGTGTCGTTGCGCTCCAGCACGGCCACGGAGGATCCGGCCGGGAAGCCGTCGACGGCGGGGGCTGCTCCGCCGGGGTTGCCGCCCTTGCGTCGGCCGGTGCCAACACCGGTGCCCGCGGCACCCGCCGGGCTGCCGCCGTCGAACTCTTCGGCAGTGTCCGGCACGCTCCAGATCTCCGGCGCAGTGGCGCGGAGCCGGTTTCGTTCCTGCAGGCCGAGCAGCCAGGCGAAGGCGAAGACCACGACCAGGCCGGCCACCAGGGAAGGGATCATGGGGACGAAGACGTCGTTGACGTCGATCTTGAGGGCGGTGGCGGCGCGGGCCGTGGGGCCGCCCCACGGCAGGATGTTCATGGTGCCGTTGGCCAGGCCGGCCACGCAGGTGAGGACCACGGGGCTCATCTTGAGGCGCAGGTAGACCGGCAGCATGGCCGCGGTGGTGAGGATGAAGGTGGTGGAGCCGTCGCCGTCCAGCGATACGGCAGCGGCCAGGATGGCGGTGCCCAGGACGACCTTGGCGGGGTCATTGCCCAGCTTGCGGAGGATGAACTTCACCAGCGGGTCAAACAGCCCGACGTCGATCATCAGGCCGAAGTAGATGATGGCGAACATCAGCAGGGCCGCGGTGGACGTCATGGACTTCATGGAGTCCATCACCATATCGCCGATGCCCAGGCCGGCGCCGGCGAAGAGGCCAAAAACAGTAGGGACAATGATCAACGCCAGCACTGGCGTCAACTTCTTCGTCATGATCAGCACCATGAATACCGCGATCATGGCGAATCCAAGTATTACCAGCACAGCCGGCTCCTTCTTGTGAACAGCACCACGGCGGTGTGATGCGTGCTACAGACTGTAGGGTGGCGGCCGTCACGGCAGTGCCTTTGGCTCAATTGATTGGCATACTGCTTATTTGGAGCATTTTGCTCATTGTGCTCACCGGGCTTTTCGCACTTTTCGTGCTGCCACGGCACCCTTGGAGCGCAGCGCCACAACCCGCTAAACCCGCGCCAGACCCGTCAAGGAGGATGAATGCAGCGTCCCGTGCCCCGGCAGCCGGTGCGGTTTTCCACCCAGACGCTGCTGCTGCAGCTGGCGGTAGTGCTGTTGGTGGTGCTGCTCAGCGCCGCCGTGCACGCCTGGCTCACCTATGACCGGGTAGGCAGCGATGCGGAGAACCAGGCGCTGACCCTGGCCCGGACCGTGGCCTCCGACCCGGAAACCCGCGCCAACGTGCAAGCCATCAGTGAACAGCCCGGCACTCCTCCGCCCGCCGAACTCCTGGCCGGGCCCCTTCAGTCATCGGCCGAGGCTGCCCGTACCCGGACCGGAGCACTGTTCGTGGTGATTACCGACGAAACCGGCATCCGGCTGGCCCATCCTGATCCGCACCGGCTTGGTGAAAAGGTCAGCACCGACCCGTCCGAGGCGTTGTCCGGGCAGGAGGTCACCACCCGGAACACCGGGACGCTTGGCCCCTCCGCCGGTGCGAAGGTTCCGGTGTACGCTCCGGGCACCGGCATGGTGGTGGGCGAGGTGAGCGTGGGCTACTCCATGGAAACCGTGGCCCAGAGCGTGGCCCGCGACATCGGACCGGTGGCCCTGACGGCCGCGGGCGCCCTGCTCGCCGGGGTCCTGGGCTCCTTCCTGCTGCGCCGCCGGCTGCAACGCCTCACCCTGGGGTTGGAACCGGAGGAGATCAGCACGCTGGTGCACGACCAGGTGGCGGTGCTGCAGGGCGTGGACGACGGCGTCATTGGCATCAGTGCCGACGGCCGGATCAGCGTGTTCAACGCCGCCGCGCAGCGACTGCTGGGACTGCCCGACCTGTCCGGCACGCGGTGGGAGAATGCGCCGGTGCCAGAGCAGCTGAAGACGCTCACGCGGGCGGTCCCCCGCGTAACCGGCGCCGCAGGTTCAACACTTGACGCCCTGGAGCTGGTGGCCGGCGGCCGGGTGCTGGTGGTGAACGCCCGCAAGGCGCTGCACCGGCGGGAGGACCTGGGCTGGGTGATCATGCTGCGCGACCGGACGGAACTGCAGGGGCTGACGCGGCAACTGGATGCGGTAGGGACCATGTCCACTGCGCTGCGGGCACAACGCCACGAGTTTGCCAATCAGCTACACACGCTCGCCGGCTTCCTGGGCATCGGGCAGCACCAGGAAGCACGCGATTACCTGGCCACGCTGGCGGCCACCGGTCCGCTGAAGTTTCCGGTGGACCAGGCCGAGCTGCTCCAGGACCCGTACCTGCAGGCGTTCGTGGGCGCCAAGGGCGTGGAGGCTGACGAGCGCGGCGTCACGCTGCGCATTGGACCGGAAACCCTGGTCCGCGGGCAGGTCACAGATGCCCAGGATGTCACCACGGTGCTGGGGAACCTGATCGACAATGCCGTCAATGCGGCTGTGGCGGGCTCAGCGACGGACCGGTGGGTTGAGCTTGAGGTGCTGGACGAGCCAGGCGACGACGGCGGCACACTGCACGTGGTGGTCGCGGACTCTGGTGACGGGCTGGCAGAGGGAACGGCTACGGAGCACGTGTTTGCCGAGGGCTTCACCACCTCTTCCGGTCCCGTCCGCGCCGGCGGCGGCCAGGGCTTCGGGCTTGCCCTGGCGCGCCAGCTGGCCCGGCGCCGCGGCGGTGACGTAAGGGTGCTCGAACGCGGGACGAAGGGCGGGCCGGGAGCCGTGTTCATGGCCACCCTTCCGCACACCACGGCAGGCAACCCTGCCAACAGTAATCCGGGGGCAGCCGGAAAGGACGGAAATGGCTGACGATTTTCGGGTTCTGATCGTGGACGACGACTTCCATGTGGCCAAGCTGCACGCCGCCTATGTGGACTCGGTGGCGGGCTTCCTTGCCCTGGCCCCGGTTGGCACGGCGTCGCTGGCGCTGCAGGCCATCCACAGCCTGCGGCCTGACCTGGTGCTGCTGGACGTCTACCTTCCCGATGCCTCCGGCCTGGACCTGCTCCAGCAGCTGGATGTGGACACGATTATCCTCAGCGCTGCCTCCGACGCCGCATCCGTCCGGGTGGCATTCCGCCGCGGCGCCCTGGGGTACCTGCTCAAGCCCTTTACGTCCGAGTCGCTGTCCCAGCAGCTGCGCTCCTACGCCCGGTACCGGCGCCTCCTGGCCCAGCCGGGCGCACTGGACCAGGAGGCGGTGGAACGTGCCAAACGGTCGCTGATTCCGGGCGACGTCACGCCGTCGTCGAAACCCCGCTCGGCAACCGAGGCGGCGGTGCTGGAGTCACTGGCCCCGGGCGAGCAGTACTCTGCCGCCGAAGTGGCCTCCCGCGTGGGCGTCTCCCGGGCAACCGCCCAGCGCTACCTGTCTTCACTGGCCGACGACGGCGCAGTGGACATCCAGCTCCGCTACGGCACCACCGGCAGGCCGGAGCACCGCTACGGCCTGCCGGGAAGGTAGGGCAAGAAACCTAGGCGCTCTTCTGGGCGACCAGTTCGATCTCAACGAGCATCTTCGGGTCCAGGAACGGGAGCACATGGACCAGGGAGAGGGTGGGGCGGATCTCGCCGAACACCTCGCCGTGCGCCCGGCCGGCTTCTTCCCATTTACTGATGTCCGTCAGGTACAGCTTGGACTGCACCACGTCCTCGTAGGCGAAGCCGGCGTCGGCCAGGACCTTGCCCAGTTTCTGCAGGATGTACTGGGTCTGGGTGTAGAAGTCATCGCCCACCACTCCGTCCTCGCCGCTGGCCGCAGTGGCGGAGATGTAGAGGGTGTTGTCCACCTGGACGGCACGGGAGTAACCGAGGGTCTGTTCCCAGACGGATCCGCTGCCGAAGGTTTTGCGCATGGGTGGGCCTTTCAAAGCTGGAATGGGTCGCCACCACTGTAGGGCTGCTACAGGTCGCGCCGATAAACCAGCAGTTTTGTGTCGGTGCCGGGAACGAACCAGTCCCGCTCGGGCACGCGCTGGAACCCGGTCTTGCGGTACAGTCCGTGCGCGCTTTCCCAGGCCTGGCCGGTGGTGAGGGACACTGCCTTGATGCCGGGAAGGGTTTTCGCGTGATTAAGGATGGCGTCCACCATGGCCTTACCGGCACCGCTGCGCTGGACGGCCGGGTCCACCACCAGCATGCGGAATTCAAGCTCGTCCTGCAGGGCGATGTCCGCGTACGGTTCCCCGGCCAGCGCCAGGGTGACTGAACCGATGACGATCCCTTCCCGTTCTGCCACCCAGATGGTGGCCTGCTGGGCGCGGGCCGCAACGTCCATGATCTTGACCATGTACGGGTGGGCGGGGTCGTCAAAGTAGCCTGCGGAAAGGTAGGAGTCGCCGGTGATGCGGGCGACGGCCGCGAAATCGGCCTTGACGGCGGGACGGATGGTCAACTGCTTGTGCACCCGTCAATGGTAGTAGCTCCCGTGCCTGCCCTCGGGCGGAACAGTGCTTTCCGTGATCGAACTATCACTACGGGCGACTGGAGCACGTGCGGCTGCCTGGAACGCTCCCCTACAGCGGGAACTTGCCGGACAGTTCCAGGCTGGCGGCGCACGTCCAGGCGTCCAGTCGCTCATCGTCCGCGGGGCCGCCGTCAAGGGGGCTGGTGAGGCGCGGCCTGCGCACCCAGCAGCCGGCTTCCTCCGCGATCAGGGCGCCGGCCGAGAAGTCGTGCTCGTTCAGTCCGCGCTCGCCGTAGGCGTCATGGGTTCCATCGGCCACCATGCACAGGTCAAGGGCAGCGGAGCCAAGCCGGCGGACATCGGCAAAGCCGTCCATCAAAGTACCGAAGGCCGCAGCCTGCTGGACGCGGATCTCGGGTTCATAGCTGAACCCTGTGGCCAGGATCTGCCCGGCGCGCCCCGGAACCGGGCCGTCGAGCCTGGTAACGACGCCCCGCTCCTCCAGCCACGCACCCTGGCCGCGGGCAGCGTAGTACACGCGGCCCAGCGCAGGCGCGTTCACGACGCCGGCCTGCCAGACGCCGTCGGCATCCGCCACCGCCACCGAGGTGGCGTAGTAGACGATATTGCGGATGAAGTTGGTGGTGCCGTCCAGCGGATCAATGGACCAGCGGTAGCCGGTGGGATCGGCGGGGCGGGTGGTTCCCTGCTCCTCACCGGTGACGCTGTCGCCGGGCCGTGCCGCGGAAATGACGTCCCGCACCGCACTCTCGGCTGCGACGTCGTAGGCGGTGACCCAGTCCCCTGCCGCCCCCTTGTTGCTCGCGTCCAGGGCGTTGCCGTCGCGGCCGGACAGGACGTGGGCACCAGCGGCGGCAGCCTGCCGGGCCACCTCCAGCAGTTCCGAAGCGGAAGTCATGCGTTCTCCCCAGTCTCGTCTTCGATTGCCGCGTCTTCCGTCTCGTCTTCGTCCGCTGCTGCCGCGTCACCCAAAGCGGCGGGGCCGCCGTCGAGCAATTGCCGGAACCCATCCTCATCCAGCACCCGGATCCCCAGCTGCTCTGCCTTGTCCAGCTTGCTGCCGGCGCTTTCGCCGGCCACCACGTAGCTGGTGTTCTTGGATACGGACCCCGCGGCCTTGCCGCCCCGGAGCAGGATGGCCTCCTTGGCCTCGTCGCGGCTGAAGTTGGGCAGGGAGCCGGTGACCACCACGGTGAGCCCTTCGAGGGTGCGCGGCATGGACTCGTCCTGTTCGTCCTCCATGCGGACACCGGCGGCGGCCCAGCGGTCGATGATCTCCAGGTGCCAGTCCTCGGCGAACCATTCCTTCAAAGCGGCGGCGATGGTGGGGCCCACCCCGTCCACGTGGGCCAGTTCCTCCTCGGAGGCTGCACGGATGCGGTCCATGGAGCCGAACGCCTGGGCCAGGGCCCGCGATGCCCGGGGACCAACGTGCCGGATGGACAAGGCGACCAGCACGCGCCACAGGGGCTGGGTCTTGGCCTTTTCGAGTTCCTTGAAGAGCTTCTGGGTGGTGGCGGTGGGCTTGGAGGGCGACTTGGCGGTGCCCTTGCTGAAGAAATACGGCACCAGCTCGGACTCGCCTGTGGGGACTCCCTTGACCTTTTTCTCGCGCCGGATCCGGACGCCGGCCAGGTCCTCCGGGGTGAGCTCGAACAGCCGCGCTTCGGAAGTCAGCGGCGGCACCTCAGGCTCCGCGGGCTGGGTAAGGGCGATGGCGGCTTCCCAGCCCAGGGCCTCGATGTCGAACGCACCCCTGCCCGCTACGTGGAACACCCGTTCGCGCAGCTGGGACGGGCACGACCTGGCGTTGGGGCAGCGGACATCCACGTCCCCTTCCTTGGCGGGGGCCAGCGGCGTGCCGCAGGAGGGGCATTCGGTGGGCATGACGAAGTCGCGCACCGGCGGGTCCTGCTGGTCGCGGAGGTTCAGGACCGGGCCCACGATCTCGGGTATGACGTCCCCCGCCTTCCGCAGGATTACGATGTCGCCGATCTTGACGCCCTTGGCCTTGACCACGTCCTGGTTGTGCAGGGTGGCCATTTCCACGGTGGAACCGGCGACCTTGACCG
Organism: Arthrobacter sp. E44; assembly: GCF_041877125.1. Lineage (NCBI taxonomy): Bacteria > Bacillati > Actinomycetota > Actinomycetes > Micrococcales > Micrococcaceae > Arthrobacter > Arthrobacter sp. E44. The sequence goes on along the minus strand of NZ_JBHDJA010000004.1, from coordinate 18,772 downwards.
GCTCCATGACGCCGTAGGGGGTGACGCGGCCTGTGCGGCCCACGTTGACCTGGATGTCCAGCAGCTTGGTGTGGACTTCCTCGGGCGGGTACTTGTAGGCCACGGCCCAGCGGGGAACGCGGGTGGTGTTGCCCAGGGCCCGCTGGGTGGCGAAATCATCCACCTTGATCACGATGCCGTCGATCTCATGGAGCAGCTTGTGGCGCTGGTCGCCGTACCGCTTGATGAAGCCCAGCACGTCGTCGCGGGTTTCCAGCACCTCGAAGTACGGGCTGACCGGCAGGCCCCAGTCCTTGAGCAGCCCGTACGTCTCCGACTGGCTGCCGGCGGCAAGCCCCTCCCGGGCGCCGATGCCGTGCACAAACATCTTCAACGGCCGCTTGGCAGTCTCGGCCGGATCCTTCTGGCGCAGCGACCCGGCTGCCGCGTTCCGCGGGTTGGCCAGCGGCGCCTTGCCGGCCTGGATCAGTGCCTCGTTGAACTCGGCGAAGGCCTTGGACGGGATGAAGACCTCACCCCGTACCTCCATCTCGGCCGGGAAGCCAGTACCGCGCAGTTCCTGCGGGATTTCCTTGATGGTGAGCAGGTTGTGGGTGATGTCCTCACCCGTGGTGCCGTCGCCGCGGGTGGCGGCACGCACCAGCTTGCCGTCCCGGTACAGGAGGTTGACTGCCAGGCCGTCGATCTTGAGTTCGGTCAGCCAGGCTGCCTTGGCGCTGCCGTCACCGATTTTTTCGATGCTGGCCTCGGCCCGGTTGAGCCAGGCCTCAAGCTCCTCCAGCGAGAAGACGTCCTCCAGGCTGTACATCCGCTGCAGGTGTTCCACCGGCGCGAATGCGGCGGAGACCTCGCCGCCCACTTCCTGGGTTGGTGAATCGTTGGCCACCAGTTCCGGGTGCAGCGCCTCGATCTCCTCGAGCCGGCGGAAGAGGGCATCGAACTCGGCGTCCGACACCAGCGGAGCATCCTCCTGGTAGTACGCGAACCGATACTTCCGCACCAGGTCCGCAAGGTTTTCGTATTCCTCGCGGACGGCCTCGGTGGGGATCGCCTCTGGTTCGTGCGGTGCCGGGGTCCGGGTGGCGGTCTTTTCTGCGGGTCCTGGTCCTGTGCTCACAGACCTATCTTGCCCTACACCTCCGACAGCCACCCGGCAGGCCCGCGCGGCAGGCAGTAAGCGCTGCGGCCGGGAAGCGCCGAAGCCAGGCAGTGTTGCCGCAGGAACAGGTCAGTGCGACCGGAGCCGGTTGCGCGTCCACCAGGCAAAGGCGCCGGCTGACACGGCCAGCAGCACCGTTCCGGCGGCGATGGGCAGCAGGGCCGGGCCGCCGGGGGCCTGGCCTCGGACAGGGGCTGCGGCAGCCAACTGCGCTGGCGCGGCGGACCGGGTGACGGGGCTGTTCCAGTCCTGGCCGCTGGACGGACCGGTTGGAGGCCGGTAACCGGCTGCGGCCGAGGCGGTGCCAGGCGCGGGCTCATCCAAGTCCGCCCCTGCGGTGGCAGGGATCGCGGCGGGATCAGGTGCCGGGGCAGCGGGCTGCGGGGCCGTATCTGCCTGCGGAGGCTGGGGCTGGGCAGGCTGGGCGGGCGGCTCGGCAGGGGGTGCCGGCTGGGCGGGCGGCGGAGCCGGTTCCTTGGATTTCCGCGGCCGCCCGTTCTGGCCCGTGTCCGGGCTGCTGGCAAGGATGGGAAGACAGATCAGCCCGCAGTCGGTGGCCTGCGTGCCGGACGCCGGAGCGGGCGAGGGTGCAGTGGTTGCAGCGAGTGCCGAGCCTGCTGGGAAGAAGCCAAAGGCGAGGGCCAGGACGGCTGCGGATGCCGTCGTCGAAACGGCGTGGCGGAACGGTGCGGACGGGGTCATTGCTACCTTTCGATGCGCGCAGCCCCCCACCACGGCTTTCTGGTGTCCCCGGTAGTCTTCTACAGCGCCCTGCGGGGCCGCAAATCCGCAACGGCGCCGGCCCCGCAGTTGTCCGGGCTGTTCAGTCCCGGTTTTCAGGCGGCAGCGCCACCTGGATCTTCCGCGCCTTGCCGCGTCCCACCACGTAGCCGCGGCCGGGGATGAACTCGGGACTGACGCGGCCCAGCGAGGTGTTGAGCAGGCTGTCGCCCTCGATGTCCCCCGGGTTGAGCAGCAGCCCGCGGCGCCCGGATTTGAAGGGCTGGGCCAGCTGCCAGGCACTGGACCAGGTGGAGGATTCAGACTCGCCCACCACCCATTGGTCCGCCTTCAGCGACGCGGTGACCAGCTGCGCCATGCCCGACTCGGCGATGGTGTCGGTGAACTCGGTCAGGCCTTCGATGAAGAAGGCCACGGTCCCCGGATTTCCGGTGGAGTGCTCCACCAGGTCCTCCACCACCTCGGCGAGGTCGTCCGGCCCCACTACCGAGCGGTTCCAGATGGGGAGGGAGGCGACGGCGGACCGGCGGGATCCGAGGTAGATCAGCTCAGTGGCGGGGTTGGACCGCCGCAGCGCGTAGGCCAGGGTGACCAGGGCTACGGTCCGTCCGGCGCCGGGCGGGCCGGCCAGCAGCAGCGGGCCGCGGGCCATGATCTCGGCGGGCTGCAGTGACTCGTCGTCCACGCCGACGACGGGCAGGTCCGGGCTGCCGGCGGGCAGGACGTCCAGGTCCACCTGCTCCGGAAGCCGCTCGATGCCGGGAGCACTGCCCAGCCCCTGCCGGAGCATCGCTTCGCTGAGCTTGTGGACTTCCCTGGCCTGCAGGGCCAGGTTCGAGTTGCCGCCCAGGACGGCCAGCTGGACTTCGAGTCCGTCCAGGAGTCCGCGGCCCGGAGGCGAGTTGGCGGTGAGGACGTCCCTGGGCACATCCATGGAAATGTAGTCGTCCTCGTTGGAGAGCCGCAGGACCAGCCGGCGCTGGATGGAGGCCAGGAGCGATGCGGGGACCGCGTTGGGCCGGTCCCCCGTGACCACCAGGTGGATGCCCAGGGTGCGGCCGTCCGTTGCCAGCTGCAGGAAGATGTCCCAGAGCCCGGAGAGCTTGCTGTGCTCGTAGGCCTCCCGGAAGGCGGACATGCCGTCCACCAGCACGAAGATGCGCTTCTCGTCGGGCCGGTTGGCCAGCTTCCGGTACTCCACGATGGTGGAGGCACGGACCTCGGCGAACTGGGCCGAGCGCAGTTCGGCGATGTCCCGCAGGAGCCGCAGCAGGCGCCCGACGCGTTCCACGTCGTCGCCGTTGATGATCTCGCCCACGTGCGGAAGCTCCTCAAGCATCCGCAGCCCCGAAGAACCGCAATCGATGCCGTACACGTGGACCGGGCCGCCGCGCGGGGTGACCGCGGCGGCGATGGCGATGCCGCGCAGGGCCGCAGACTTGCCGGAGCCGCCGGTGCCATAGATGGCCATGTTGCCGTCCCGGTCCGGTTCGTAGAACACGGTGGGCTGGTCCTGGTGGACAGGATCGTCGGCCACCCCGAGCAGGAGCTGTTCGTCGGTGCGGGGGTTGGGGAGCTTGGAGAAGTCGTAGGTCTTGGCCAGCTCATCCAGCCACGGCTTGCGCGGCGGCTGGATGGCCAGGGTGTCCGCGGCGTGCACGATGGTGGAGGTCATCCTGGCGATGTCGTTGGGTCCGGCCGGTTCCTGGGCCACCGGCTTGTCGGGGGCCGGCGCTTCCCAGCTGGGGCCGGAACCGAAGGCCATCTCCACGATGTCGATTTGCGGCCGTTGCGGCTTGTCCGTAGTCCAGCCGCCCGCGTAGCCGGTCTGGAACCCTTGGATGCGGCCGGGGCCGGTCTTGGCGGCGCCGCGGCCTGGTATGGCGGGGTCGAAGTAGGCGGCATCCGGGACGCCCAGGATGTCGGTGGCATCATCCTCGTCCGCCATGCGAAGTGCCACGCGGAGGTTGGTGTTGGCGCGCAGGTTGTCCTTGATGACGCCGGCTGGCCGCTGCGTGGCCAGGATCAGGTGCAGGCCCAGGGAGCGGCCACGGGCAGCCACGTCCACCACGCCGTCCACGAACTCGGGAACGTCGTTGGCCAGGGCCGCGAACTCGTCCACGATGATGATCAGGTACGGCGGCGCCTCGGGATCGGCCTCCCGCTGCAGGGCCAGCAGGTCCTTGGCTTTCTTCCGGTTCAACAGCTGTTCCCGGTAGTGCAGCTCGGCGCGCAGCGACGTGAGGGCGCGGCGTACCAGGTGCGGGGACAGGTCTGTCACCAGGCCCACGGTGTGCGGAAGGTTGATGCAGTCCGCGAATGCGGCCCCGCCCTTGTAGTCCACGAACAAGAAGCTGACCCGGTCCGGGCTGTACGCCGCGGCCATGCCCATGACCCAGGACTGCAGGAATTCGGATTTGCCGGCGCCGGTGGTGCCACCCACCAGCGCGTGCGGTCCTTCGTTTTTCAGGTCCAGGTACAGCGGTTCGATGCCTTTGGACCCCACCAGGGCCCGCAGCGTGCCGTTGTCCTTGCGGTTGGCCACGGCGGTAGCGTGCACGGAGTTGTTTTCGGTCCAGCGTTCGGCCACGGACTGCGGGTTGTCCAGGAAGTCCTTGCCGATCAGCGTGGCGTAGGAAACAGCCCTGGGCAGGTCGGAGTCGTCATTCACGGGCTTGCCCACGTCCACCACGGGCGCCAGCATCCTGGCCAGCTGGGCGGCGAGTTCCGCGTCCACGCTTTCGCAGCTGACCGGGTAGGTGTGGCGGCCCAGGCGGACCTGGCCGGTGGTGGTGCCGTGGTCGCCGTCCACCACCATGAAGTCGCGGCAGGCTGCAGGAAGGGCCTGGATGTCGGTGGCCACCCACAGGACGTGGACGCCGGAATCCGGGCCACGCTCGGCCAGCCGGGTGAGGCGGCCGCGGTCCACCGGGGCGTCGTCTTCCACGATGACCAGCACGGAGGGCAGGACCGGCTCTTCCAGCTCGTGCTTGACGGGGTCGATGCCGGGCCGCAGGTCCGGCGCGGTCCGCTTGGCTGCTGCTTCACGCGCGTCGACCAGGTCCTCGAGCCTGGCCACCAGGGAGGACCCGCCGGCCGAACCGGCCGCCAGGTGGTCCCCGCCCAGCGGGCTGTGGCCGGAGCCGACGTGCGGCAGCCATTGCAGCCAGTTCCAGCGTTCCCGCGACTGGGCGGACGTGATGGCGGTGAGGACCACCTCAGCCGGGGAATGCAGGCCCACCAACTGCAGGACCATGCCGCGGGCAACGTCGTCCACCAGGCCGCGGGCCCCGGCGATGCCCAGGGCGCCGGAGGTGCGCAGCTGGGAGACCACGGGAACGCCTTCGATCTCGCTGAACTGCTTGATGCAGTCCTGGATCTCGCGGGCGTACTGGACCTCGGTGTCGTTGTTGGAGGGTTCTTCCAGCGGGATGCGCGACGGCGCCGTTCCCAGCCCAAAGCGCAGGCCCAGGAAGGACGAGTGCTCGGGCCGGTGCGTCCACAGCAGCGGCCCAAGCTTATAGATGGCATCCACGGTGTCGCTGACGGACGGCGCTTCCTGCAGCCGGACCGCCCGTTCCACCTGCTGCAGCTCGGTGAGGTCCTGCCGGAAGGCGGCCATGGAGGCACGGAACTGCTTGAGCTGCTCCTTCTGCTGCTTCCGGGTCCGCATCTTCGTGTCCACGTAGTGGCCCACGATGAACAGGGGCATCATCAGCATGAACACCATGGAGAGCACGTTCTGCGTCACCGCGAAGATGACCGCGCCCATCATCAGGGGCGCCACCAGCATGATGTAGGGGAAGGGCTGGTCCTCCGGGCGCTTGGGCCCGGCGGGAAGGACCCGCTTGGGTACCTCGAACCGGGGCACCACCCGCGGGGAGCGGTTGAAATCCACCAGGGGCGACGTCGGTGCTGCCGCATGGTTGTGCCCCAGCGGCACCACGGTGACAGTGGTGTCCCCCAGGGTCACCGTGTCGGAGGAGTTGAGGGTGGCGCGCGTGACGGGCAGGCCGTCCATGAGGAGCCCGTTGGCGGAGTTGGTGTCCACGATTTCGATGCTCTCGCCCACCGTGATCCGGGCGTGCCGCTTTGACGTGAGTGGGTCCGTCAACCGGATGTCCACGTCCCTGTCCCGGCCGATGTAGCTGGTGCCGGTGGGCAGCGAAAATTCGCGGCCGACGTCGGGCCCGGACAGCACCCGCAGGGTGGCAGCTGCCGGGCCCCGGTTCGCCCCTGGTTCGTGGAACTGTTCGCTCACCTGGGCCAGGGAGACCACAGAGCCGGGGCGCAGGCCCGATTCGAGGAGGTTGTCTTGGCGGGCCAGGATGTTTCCGCTGATGCCGGCGCCCACGAAGGCCTCATCGATCCGCAGGGACAGGTTGTCCGGCGCGGGCGTGCCCTTGCGGTCCGGGTCTGCCGCCCACAACACGGTGGCGATATCGGCCACGGTGGCCATGCCGTCCACCGTGACGGCCAGGTCCTTGGCGTCGGCGGGTTCACGGCGGAGTGTCAGCCGGATCCTCATCCTTCGTCCACGCCCCTCATCTTTTCGAGCAGGTACAGGTCATCGGGTGTCACCAGGTGGGTGGTGACGGCGTGTTCCACCAGGCGGGCACGGCGGTTGGTGGCCAGCTTGCCCCCGCCGCCGCGCAGCCCCACCACGCCCACCCGGTCCAGCTTGTCGCAGACATTGTCGAGTTTGCGGTTGAAGCGGGTCAGCGCCCATCCCAGGGTCTTGGCGGCCGCCGCCGAGGACGGGATGGTGCTGAAGCCGGTGCCTTCGCGCCGGAGCACCGGCTCGGCGAGCGCCACGATCAGCGCCTTCTGGGCGTCGGTGAAGACCACCGGGCCGATGGTGGTGTCCCCGCTGCTGGCGCCTTCGCGGGCTTCCTGCCGGAAGGAGGGCGTCTTCAGGTGCACGGCGAACTCGTACGTGGTGGGTCCGGCGGTGAAGATCACGTTGGTGTGGCTGAACACCAGCGGAATCCGGGCGCCGGGTGACAGCCAGGCCTGCATGCCGCCGGATGCGTCGGCAACGGTGGCGGAGAGCATGCTGCCCACGTTGCTGAGCCACCAGATCCCGTCGTACCTGGCCACCTGCAGGAACTGCCGGTGCAGGTACGGGTTGTCATCCACTTCAAGGTCGCCCTCGCGGCCGATGTTGAAGATGTCGTCGTCCGATGGCTCATACCATTCGCCGCAGAAGTCTATTGCTAGATCCCCCATGATCCACGCCTCCTTAAGGCAGAACTGTTCCGGTAACCGGAGTACTGGTGGTGTGCTGTTGCCGCGTGCCGATGCCGGCATGCCATGTGCCGGCGCAGTGACATCACTGGCCGGTGCAGGCGATGGAGTTCTCCTCCATGGGTGAGAATGCGCCGTCGGAGCGGACGATCATCACCTGGATGCAGGTCTGCCCGGTCGGGTTGGGCCGGATCTTGACCGGTGGCTTATCCACTGCGTGGAATTCAGCGCTGTTCCCGCCCATGGTGTACACCTTCCATTTGTAGGTGTCCCCTTCCTTGGGCTGCGGGTTGGTCCAGGTGAAGCTGGCCTCCCCGTCGCCGCCGATGGATCCCTTGAGGCCTTCGACGTCGGGCACCGTGCCGTTGTCCAAAGCGTCCGCGGGGGGCTTGGTCACCTGCTGGGTGGCCACGGTCTTGGGCGGGCCCGGGGCGGCGTTGGCCACCACGATGCCCACCACCGCCGCCAGCGCCAGGAGGGTGCCGCCGGTGATTGCCAGCAACAGGTTGCGTTTCCCGTGGTCTGCTTCCGGTGCCGCCTGCGGCTCGTCCACTTTTACGGCCCGCTGGACTGTTGCGTCCGCAGTGTAGGCGTCCTGCCCGGCGTCGGTTACCGGCGCACCGTAGTTCACCGCTCCCGGGCTGCCGCGCAGGATGGTGGACTGGGCCCACTCCCCCTGCCCGTCGCCGTCGGCTACTGGTGTTCCGGTGGAGCCCGGTGGTCCTGTCGGACTTGCCGGGATGGAAGGAACGGCCGGGGCAGGCCGCCATTGGCTGGGGGCTGCAGGGGTGAAGGACGACGGCGGGACGGCGCCTGTCCTGCGTCCCGTCGCGTCGGTTGCGGCCCCGGGATGATTGGCCCCGGCTGTGTTGGGGCGGGTGCGTGCCGGGAAGGTGGGGGCGCTGCCGGTGCCTTCCGGGTCGATGGCGGCGATGCTGCGGACGCGGGTCTCCTCGGTGCCGTCGTCCGGGTGGCCCTCGTCCTGCTGCGGCTCCTCCAGGACCTCGAAGGGCGTGACCGAGAGGTTGAGCTCGGCCTGGATGCGCTGCAGGGCCAGGGCGAAGGCGTGGGCCGACGAGTACCGGGACTGCGGTGACTTGGCCATGGCCGTGGCCAGCGCCAGTTCCAGGGACTCGGGCACGTCGGCCCGGCCCAGCCGCGGCAGGGCCGTGTTGCTGATCCGGTTGATCAGCTCGCGCTGCGAATTATCCGCCCCGGGCATAACGAAGGGCGAGCGTCCGGCCAGCAGCGTGTAGAGCGTGGCGCCCAGGGCCCAGACGTCCACCATGATGCCGTCTACGGGGCCGTCCCGGAACTGCTCCGGCGGCGACCACGGGATGGACATTCCGGAGTCATCGTCCGCGTCCCCGGCCAGGGTGCCGGAAATGCCGAAGTCGGTGAGGGCCGGGCGGTTGTAGTCCGTGACCAGGATGTTGGCGGGTTTGATGTCGCGGTGGGCGATGCCGGCGCGGTGGGCGGTTTCGACGGCGGACGCCACCTGGATGCCAACCGCCAGGACCTCGTCGACGCTGAAGCGCTGCCGCCGGTACCGGACGTCCAGGCTGGGCCGGGAGCAGTACTCCATGGCCAGGTAGGAGTGCCCGTCGTCGGTTACTTCCGCTTCAAAGATGGTGACGATGTACGGGTGCGAGGACAGCTGGGCCATCAGGTTGGCCTCGGACTCGAACCGCCGGCGGGCGCCCTCCGTCTTCAGGTCGGAGAGCAGTACCTTGACCGCCACCTTCCGGCGCGGCCTGTCCTGTTCGTACAGGTAGACGTCGGAGAAGCCGCCGGATCCCAGCAGGCTGATGTAGGTGAACCCCGGAATGCGGGGCGGCGGCGCGACGGGCCGTTTGGAACTCACGGAATCTCCTCAAAACGCAGTGAGATGTTGTCGCCCAGCTCCGCGATGTCGCCGTCGAGCAGGATGGCCATCTCGTTTTGGGCCAGCCGGCGCGGCGGCTGGCCTTCGCGGACCAGGACGGTGCCGTTGGTGGCTTTGAGGTCGCAAAGCATGACGTGCCAGCCCTCCAACCGCACCTCAACATGGGACCGTGAGATGTCACCGCCGGGACTTGCCACCTGGACCAGGCGCGGCATGACCCCGCCCTGGACCCGTGATACGGAGGGCTGGCGGCCGATGACCATTGACTGGTCCAGGTCCAGCAGTTCGCCGGTGGACAGCCGCATCCGGCCCAGCCGGGGACGTGCCACTTGAACGGCATCGGGCAGCAGTGCGGCACCGCAGGCGCTGCACTGGGCACGGGTGGGCGGGTTGGCGTGGCCTTGTGAACATACGCGGGCCAGTACCACCGGGCCGTCGCCTGCATCCCGCTGCGCGGCCGACGGGTTCGCGGCCAGGCCCGGACCTGCTCCCGGGAGGCTGCTCTTCATGACCGTCTGGCCATCGTGGTCGGGATCGAAGCCAACCTCCGGCTGGGCCTGATGTGGTCCCTGGGTTGCGCCGGCGGGTCCGCCGTCGGTTGAAGCGGGGGGCCCAGCTGCCGGTGACGGTGTCGTGCCGGGGCTTGGCGATGGGGCAGGTTCCGGGGTGGGTGTTGGCGCTGCTCCGCCGGTACGCCAGGGCACGGAATCGATGAGGCCCGTGGAAGCAGGGCGCGGCGTGGGCGGCGCTGCTCCGGTGTCCGGGCCAATTGCTGCCGGCTCGTCCGCGCGGGGATCCCCTGCGGGCCCGGAGCCGGCTGCCGGGAGTTGCGGGCTGGCATCCTCCGCCGAACCAAGGGCGGCCAGCGGTTCGGCCGCGGGCAGGGCTGGTGGTTGCTGCGGGACCACGTGGCCGGAGTCGGCGTCGGGTTCCTCGCGCACCGCTGCGTCCTCAATGTTCCGCATGACAGTGCGGTCCCAGAGGTGGTCGTAGGAGCTGGTGAGTTCCTCCGCCGGAGCGGCGTCGCCTGGGTCCGTTTCCAACCCGTTGGGCCCCGCCGGTCCGTCGCTAACCGGTCCCAAAGTGGCAGGTGCTCCCAGCAGTTCATCATCAGCGTCAATGATGGCGCCCGGAGCGATGGTGGCGTCTGGGTCAAGGCCGTCTGGTTCAAGAGCCTCGCGTTCAAGAGCCTCGGCGGCGAATGCCTGGGGCCGGTTCGCTTCTTCCGCGCGTTCCCCATCCAGGTCGTCGTTCAAGTCAGCGTCAGCGTCCAATTCGTCGTTCAAGTCAGGGGCAGGGTCCTCGGGCTGGTCCATGTCCAGGTCCTCGTCAATGACCCCCACCACTGTCTCGTTACCATGGATGGCGTCGGCGATACCGTTCACTTCGCCCATGCCGTCCACTTCCCCGGCAGCGTTCACTGCGAATGGCCCGTCGGGAGCGGTGGAACTCTGGGCTGCGTCCTTACCGTTCGCAGCCGCCGGGCCTTTCCCGTCCGCCGCGCCATCCACGGCGGCGGGGCCATCGACGGCAGCCGGACCAGAGGGTGCCCCAAAGGTCAGGGACCGCAGCAGCACCACGCCCTCGCCCAGCGGCAGTTCGGGGCCCGCAGCGTTCTGTGGACCACCGTTGCCTTCGGTGCCACCGTCCGCAATGCCGACCCTGCACGTGCCGGGAACCACGAACTTGCGTTCGTTCCAGGTGGTCACGTCCCTGCCGTCAAGGTCCACGGCTCCGCCGGGCTGTTCGATGGTGAGGTCGACGGCGCCGCGCAGGAACACCCGCAGCGATCCGTTGAAATCGAGGATGGCGAAGGACGGAATGCGAGTAAGGGACCCGCCGGAGCTGCTGGTCACGGCAGCGAGGACCTCGTGCGGTTCGGGCCGGCCGGCCAGGAGTTCCCACAGTGCACCGGCCAGTTCAGCGGGCGCCTCCGGTCCCAGCAGGACTGCGGTGCGGGACCGGACGATGCCCAACCAGCAGCCGGGAATGTAGCTAGCGCCGGTCATCGCCCGGCTCTCCCTCGAGCGAAGTGCCGTCAGTCAGCGCGGTCCTTGCTTCCAATGCCGTGCCGTCCACCAGCGGTTCGGGCAACGATTCTGTCACAGCCTCGGAGGACTGCGGGCGCGGCAGCGTCACTTCGTCCCCGTCAGCGGTGGTGTGGCGGGGCGCCGTGGTGCCCGCGCCGTCGTCGTTCGCCACGTTGCGGGCGTCCACCACGATGGCGGTGACGTTGTCACGGCCGCCGTTGCGCAGGGCCGCCTGGATCAGGGCGTCCACGGCGTCCTGCGGGTCTGGCACGGTGCTGAGGATCCGGAGGATGTCATCGTCTGCCAGTTCGCCGGTCAGGCCGTCGGAACAGACCAGCACGCGGTCGCCTTCCTCGACGGGGAGGAGCCAGTAGTCCGCCTCCGTCTCATCCCCGGTGCCCAAGGCCCGCGTCACCACATGCCGGCGCGGGTGGACGGTGGCTTCCTGGGGGGTGATTTCACCGGCGTCCACCAGTTCCTGGACTTCCGAGTGGTCCACGCTGATCTGCTCGAAGCGTCCCAGGCTGAGCCGGTAGGTGCGGGAGTCGCCGATGTTCATCACCAGCCAGTACGGCATGCCCATCTGTTCCACAATGACCGCGCCCGTCAGCGTGGTACCGGCGCGGGCACCGGCGGCTTCACGGATGGAGGCGTCGGCGCGGACCAGGTGCTGCTGGAGGACGGACGCAGTGATGTTCCGCTCCCCCGTGGTGACCTGGGGCATCTCGGCCAGGGCACGCACGCACAGGCCGCTGGCAATCTCGCCGGCTTCGTGGCCGCCCATGCCGTCGGCCACGGCGAAGACTGGATCGGCGGCTATGTACGAATCCTCATTCAGCTCCCGGCGGAGCCCCCTGTCCGTCCCGTAGCCGCAGGAGAGGCTAAGGCCCGGCCCCGGCTGGATGGTGGAGGAAACACTGGCGGGGTGCTGGTTCATGCCTGTCCTAGGTAAAAGGTACGGTCTCCAAAATTCACGCTGGATCCCGGGGTAACAAAGGTGGGGACGCCCGGCACCAGCGGGGTGCGCAGCCCGTCCGGGGTGGTGACGGCGCTTCCGTTGGTTGAGTGCCGGTCCGTCACCCAGATGCCTGCGCCGTCGGTGAGCAGGTGCAGGTGCGTCTTCGAAATGGAGCGGCCGGGATCGTCCACGGCCAGCAGCTGGGCATGCTGTTCCCCGACCTGTCCCACGGGGTTGCGGCCCACTAGGACGCTGCGGTCCAGCTGGAAGTCCCTGCCGTCGTCGAGGCGGATGCGCAGGACTGCGGCCTGGGCCGGCCGATTGGTGCCGGGGCGCACCTGGGTGCGTTCGACGTCGTCGTCCACATGCGGTGGGGGCATCCGGTGACCGGAGGCAGCGCCGGCAGGCACAAAGGACTGCGCGCTAGCCTGCTCGAAGCCTACCGGCGAAACCTGGGCACCAGCAGCAGGGGCGCTATCGGCGGGCGTGCCACCGGCCGGCGTCGCGAAGGATGCCGGCGAGGTGTACGGCATGGTCTGGGACGGCATGGTCTGGGATGGCAGTGCGGCCGACGGCGCAGGTGCTTGGGGTGCCTGGGCTGCAACTGCCGGGGGCGCCGCGGCCTGGGTCACGTCAGGCTGGGGCGCGACGGGCGCCGGCGCGGAGTGTGCCGGCGTGAAGGATGCCGGTGGCTGGGATGAAGCTGTTGGGGACGCCGATACCCCGGACGCCGATGGCCGGGATCCTGCCGCGTGCGGCGCTTTAGCTCCGGCCACCGGGGACAGCACCTGCTGGACGGGCGGAAGGTCCAAGGGCGCGAAGCTGTAGGGCCCCTGGATGCCACCCGTGGTGATGGGCTCCCGGCCCGCTTTGACGTCGAAAACCAAGGTCTTGGCCGCGGTGTCATTCCAGCCGCGCAGCCCGCCGTTTTTGTCCCATGTGCAGGAAACAACCACCAGCACAGCCCAGACGGCAGCCACCAGGACCAGCGGCCCCAGAATGAACAACGCAACGTCAAACCACTTGAACACCACCACCAGCACCGCCGCGAGCAAGGCCAGCAGGACGCCGGCTCCGGTAATGAGACCGCGCAGGAACACAGCTCCGGCGCCGGGCGCGTAGCCGTCCTGGTCCGCGCTGCGGATGCCCATCAGCAGGTTGCCGGGCGTCTTGCCGCTGCGGCCCTCCAGCCCGAGGACGACAAACAGGTAGGCCAGGGTCAGGCCAAGGCCGATGCCGCCGAAAAGCACCAGGGACGACGTGTCGTAGACAATGAAGCCGCCGCTCCTGGTCCGCGTGATGCCGGCAAAGCCAATGGCGAACGTCACCACCAGCACCGCCACCCCGGGCAGCCAGTCAATGACGGCAGCACCAAGCCGCTTGCCCGCCGTAGCCGGAACAAGCTGAAGGTTTACTGCCATTCCCGTTCCTCCCCCTGGAGCGGTTTCCACCTTCGTGGAACCTCCGGTCCTGCCCGGCCCGGAGCCCGTGCGTACAGGGCCCGTCAATGCGCTGCCCGCCGGCTGACCTGCCGGGGGCCTTTCTACTACCGGGATAGTACCGGGAATCCCCGGCGCATGCTCGGGGCGCGCCTCCCTGGCAGCACTGGGGCCGTGATCGGGAAGCGGGTCCGGAGTGCGGGTGCGGCGCGCCGCCCGGTTGGGCAGCGGCGCGCCGCAGGCAGTGCAGAAGGTGGCCCCCGCACGGATCTGCTGCTGGCAGCGGGGGCAGCGTTCGGCGTCGGGCATCACTGCTGGCTTGGTCCTTGCTGGGTGGGTTCTTGCTCCCGGGGCGGCGGCGCATCAGCATTGCCGGACGTTCGGCGGCGGCGTGCGGCAAGGATCCCAGGGACCGTCGGCAATGCCAATCGGCCGCCGCGCAGCTTGAGGCTCCTGCCGGAGTTCATGGCCGTCCGGGCGTCGGCGAGCAGCGAGCGCGGCGAAAACCGCGCCTGCTGCCGGCGCCAGAAGCCCATCCCGGATGTCATCTCCTTGAGCGACCCGTCAACGATCGTCCAGTACTCCCGGACCTGCTCCTCCGTCGGTTCCCCGGCCCCGAAGATTGACGCGTCCGCACGGCGGGCCAGCATGGTGGTGGTCCCCGAGGTTGCGGGGAAAGCCTCGGCGAGGACAGCGGCGCTTTCGCGCCGTGTCGAACGGGTGTCGACGGCGGCACCCAGGTCCGTCGCCAGGCTCACCACCTCGTTCCAACCTCCGCCCACACGCTGGGCGGGGTGGCCGTCACGGAAACGCGACTTCCGCCGTCGTGCCTTCAGCAAAGCGATCAGCAACAGCGGCAGTGCCAGGATGACCAGCGGAATGGCGGCGACGCCCAGGGCGCCCAGGAGCGCGCCCCAGAACAGCCACGGATTGTTCTTCTTCTGGTCCGCGTCCAGCGCGTCCGGTGAGGAGTCCGGCGGCAGGTCCGCCGGCTCCTGCGGCGGGGGCGGCGGCTGCAGCACCTGCGGCTTGGGCTTGGACTTGCTTTCGGGGTCCGGCGGGATGGGGATGTTGTCCTTGGGCGGGGTGGGATCGAAGCTGACCCAGCCCACCCGCTCGAACGCCACTTCCACCCAGGCGTGGACGTCCTTGCCGGTGATCTTTACCTCGCCCGCACCGTTTTCGGGGCTGGTCGGCTCCGGGTAGAAGCCCATCACAACGCGGGACGGGATGCCAAGGTGCCGCAGCATCAGGGACATGGCCACCGCGTACTGTTCGTCGTCGCCGAGCATCTGCTTGGCGGTCAGCAGGCTGCGGATGCGGGCGGAGCCGTGGCCCGAGACGCTGGGCAGCTGCCCCTCGCTCACCAGGCCGTTGCTGAAGGCGCCGGTCTTCTGGAAATGCGCCTCGATCTGGCGCACCCGGTCGATCGCCGTCGGGGCATCGGCAGACAGGTCGTTGGCCTGTGAGCCTACTACCGGCGGTACCTCCAGGGGGTCCGGGAGGGAGACCTTGGCGAAGTCGTACTGGGTCAGCTGCCCGTGCTCAAGCTTGACGGGATCGGAGACCTGGACAGTGTAGGAGTCGCCCTTGGACAGCCCGCTGGTGGAGACGGCGGTGTCGGATCCCGGGTTGAAGTAGAGGCCGGCAGCCGCGGCGGAGCCGGACTGGTCAAAGCTGATGCCGGTGGTCTTGCGGCCGCCGGGCACGAAAAAGCCCTGGTAGTCCTCGATGCTGATGCTGATCGAGTAGTCGTTGGTGGGCACTACCCCGGACGTGTCGGCGAGCGTATTGATGGACTTGGCGTCGCCCACCTTGCTGAAGTTGCCCGAGCCGTTGGGGTCCATGTTGTAGTTGGTGCCGTTGAAGGCATCCAGGGCTCCCAGGCGCACCCGGCCATCGCGCGGGAGGCCCTTGACTACGAACAGGGTGTCGTCCTTCTTGTCCTTCACGTAGGTCCGGAAACTGGCGAGCGGGGTGATGTAGTCCTTGGGATCGAACGGCGGCACCACCACGTTGCGGAGAACTTTCCGGTCCTCGCCGGCGCTGACCAGCGGGACAGCCACCGCGGTAATTCCCACGCTGACGGCGATGACGCCGGCGGCCATGCCCAGCCGGCGGATCCTGGCCCGCCGCGCAGTGGAACTTTCATTTTGCGGGTTGTTCACCGCCACCCGCTTGGTGCTGTTCCGGCGCAGGGCGTCCCGGCGGAAGGTTGCCCAGGCGATTCCGAGGACGGTCAGGCCGATTCCGCGTTCCAGGGTCAAGAACGCGGCGTTGGTGCTGAAGGCGATGCCCGTGACGAACAGGACCAGTACCGGCAGGAGGGGCAGGTAGGGGCTGCGGAGCCGCCAGGTCAGGAGCGCGGCCAGGAGGGCTGTGATGAACGAGCTCAGGAACGGGACGATGAGCACGCCGCCCGCCGTGCCCACCGGTACGCCCACGGTGAGCATGTCCTTCCAGGCGAAGACGACGCCCAGCAGCAGGGTGCGCAGCGAGTCCAGGGTGGGGACGAAGCCGGCGATGGCGGCGTCCGGCACGGCCAGCCAGGTGCCGAGCACCAGGTACGCTGCCAGCGCCAGGGCAGTGGTAATCAGCAGGCCCAGGCGCAGGTGGGCGTTCGCCGCCCCAATCGCCAGGCCCAGGATGATGCCCCCGAAACCCGACAGCAGGTAATAGGGGTCGCCGCCGAAGCTCAGGCCGAAGCCAAGCAGGCCCAGGCCCAGCAGGACCACCAGGGCGCCGGCGTCGAGCAGGAAGTGCCACAGCGGCTGCCCGTCAGCGAAAGCCGACTCATGGGCGGCAGTTTTCCGGCGGGTACGGGTGGGCGGGATGGACGTCTGTGGGGAACGGCCCGGTGCGGTGCTCATGCGGCCGCCTTTCTCAGCACGATGGCAAGGTCGGCCAGGTCGCCGAGCGTCAGGACAGTAAGGTCTGCGATGTTGGCCCGGGTGGGGGCCGCCCCGGCTTCCACCCGTACGGCCAGGCTTCGCACGCCGGGCGGTACCGAGGCGGCGGCGGAACGGAGCTGGGTCGCCGTGACGTTGCTGCCCACCACGAAGAAGACCACGGAGGCGTTGGGGACGGTGTCGGCCAGGGTCCGGGCGAGGTCGACGGCGGTGCGGCGCATCGGAGTGCCGACGATCCGTGTCATGTCGTCCAGCATGTTGCGGCCGGTTTCGCAGCGCAGGGGCCCCTTTTGGGTCAGGACATCCAGTTCCCGCTGCTCGCGGATGGCCTGGCGGCCGATGGAGGCAGCCACCGAGATGGCCATCTCGAACTCGGTTTCGGAGGCGTATTCCTCGGTGTTGATGGACAGCGAAATGGCCAGGTGGGCACGTCGCGTTTCCTCGAACTGGCGCACCATCAGCTTGTTGGTGCGGGCGGTGGTCTTCCAGTGGATGTGCCGGCGGTCGTCCCCCGGCACATAGTCGCGCAGTGCGTGGAAGGAAACGTCGGCGCTGGAGAGGTCTGTGGTGGGCATGCCTTCGAGGTCGCGGATGAAGCCTGCGGCCGAGCCTGCCAAGGCGACGGTACGTGGGTGGACGAAGAGGTCTTCCGGCTCGGTCCAGAGGACCTGGCGGCGCAGCAGGTGCAGTGGGTCTGCGCGGACGGAGCGGACCGGTCCCACCACGATGACGGCGCGCCGGGCGGTGGGGATGGTGAACAGGTCCTCGTGGACTTGCCCGGGCTTCATCCGCGGCAGGTGGAACACCGCGGTGGTGCTGCCCACGGGCAGTTCCAGCGCGGCCGGCAGCAGTGGCCGCGCGGAAGTGTTGGAGACGGCAATGCTGCCCACGGCACTGTCCCCCACCGCGACCCGCGTGCGGGCCAGGTCCAGGACCACCCCGTAGGAGGACCGGCCCAGGATGAAGGCCACCGCGATCACGAACATGGCGAAGGCAGCAATGGAGGCCGCAGTGGCTTCCTGCCAGCCGAATGCCTGGCCCGTGGTCCAGAGCAGGATGGCGGCGGCCAGGACGGACCAGCCCAGGATGCTGACTACGGAAAGCACCGGCCAGGCATACTTCAGCCAGGTGTCGCGGACGGCCCGCCAGGCTGGTGTCAGGGCCTGGAGGGCTGTGCTGCTGGCTTCGGACCATACCGCTGCAGGGTGCAGGCGGGTGGGGCGGCCGTTCCGGTGGAAGAGCTGTTGGAATCGCTCCGTGAGCCGGGTCAACGGGGTGCCGCTGGACGTGCCGTCGGACATAAGGGTGTGCCTTCGTTGTTGCGCTGGGATGGAGTGGTGGCGGCTGTAGCGCCGGGCTGCAGCCAGCCGGTCAGGCGTTGGTGCGCTGCTGCGGTGCGGCGACGTCGGCCAGGATCCTGGTCAGCACGGCCTCTGCGGTGGCACCGGAGAACTCGGCTTCGGGGTCCATCACGAACCGGTGGGTCCACACCACGGGGGCCAGTTCCTTGATGTCATCCGGCAGCACGAAGTTGCGTCCCTGCGAGGCGGCCCACACCTTGGCGGCCCGCACCATGGCAAGGGCGCCGCGCACGGAGACGCCGAGCCTGGTTTCGGGAGCGTTGCGGGTTTCCTCGCACAGGCGGGAGATGTACTCCAGCACCGCTGTGTCGATGTGTGCCGTTGCCGCGAGGTCCGCCATGTCCGCCACCGCCTGGGTGGTGATGACGGCGGACAGGTCCTTGGACCGGTCCTTCAGGTTGCTGCCGCCCAGGAGGCGGACGGTGGACGCGTGGTCCGGGTAACCGATGGATGTCTTGATCAGGAAGCGGTCCAGCTGGGCTTCGGGCAGGCGGTACGTGCCGGCTTGCTCGATGGGGTTTTGGGTGGCCATGACCATGAACGGGCGGCCCGCGGAGTAGGTGACGCCATCCACAGTGACCCGGGACTCCTCCATGACCTCGAGGAGAGCCGACTGGGTCTTGGGCGAGGCGCGGTTGATTTCATCGGCCAGCACGATGTTGTTGAAGATCGGGCCCTTGTGGAACTCGAACTTCTGCGTCTTCTGGTCGTAGATGGTCACGCCCGTGACGTCCGAGGGAAGGAGGTCAGGGGTGAACTGGATGCGGTTGTTGGAACCCTGCACGGTGGCGGCGAGGGCCCGGGCCAGGGAGGTCTTGCCCGTGCCCGGCGCATCCTCGAACAGGACGTGGCCCTCGGCCAGCATCGCGGTGAAGGTCAGCCGGATGACGTGTTCCTTGCCCAGCACCGCCTGCCCCACATTGGGGACTGTGGAATTAACGGTGTATCCGGCTCGACACGCCAGGCGGTCTGCTTGGCAGGAATGAGCTGGATATGCCGGTGACACTGGATGCCGTGAAGACTGCGGACACCACTGGGAAACC
>NZ_JBHDJA010000049.1:0-3618 GCF_041877125.1 Arthrobacter sp. E44 | reverse complement strand
GGCCGACCCCGCCGAAACGAATCAGTGGGCAGATCTGTTGGCCATAACCGGGCAGTTTTACTGGCCACCAGCGGGCACATCAACTGGCCGCCCATGGGCAGAACGTAATGGCCATTGACAACCATCGAAGATGTTTACGCGTACCCCACAAAACACTTCGACTTCCACGCCCGACAGCTTGACCTCAACCGGCCGGGCTAACTCGCACATCAGCGGCCGCGCCCAGGGTCTAATGGGATCAGCCGCTGCCACCGGGCAGGAGAACGAAATCATGAGACTCGAACTACTCCATATCGATGAGTGCCCCAACTCGGATCAAGCACGCAAACGTCTTGAAGACGCGCTGGCCGCCATGGGCCGCGAGGACCTCAAAATACACATACGGCTTCTGAAGACCCCGTCGGACATCCAAGGCAGCGGATTCGCCGGATCACCGACCATCACGGTCGACGGGGCCGACGTTTTCCCGACCGGAGCACCGACAAGTGAACTCGCCTGCCGCGTCTACCAAACGCCCAAAGGCCTTGCGGGAACGCCAACCGTTGATCAGCTAGTGGAAGCGCTCAAAAAGCATGGAGTCTAAACGCCAGCAACCTGCCGCTGCTGCGGCAGAACCATGGACCGATTATCCACGTGCCCAACATAGCTCTCCCCAGATTCTGCCTCTGACCAGCGCATTTCCCTCCTCAGGGCAGATAATCCGGCTCGCATCGAACTCGCTGCTGCGGACCTTCGAGCTGCGCCGCGATCCCCTCTCGGAGCAGTGGCTGCTGGGGGCCATCACTGACAACTGTTCATGGCCCTGCGTAGCGTAGGGCCATGATCCACCTAGCCAGGTTGCCCGCGGGGCTTGCCCCGCCGGTGAACTGCGTGATGCGCTGCGCTCAACCCCACTACATTGCCAAAAGGAAGCTCAACCGCCGCTATGAGCTCCGGCTCGTTACTTCAGCCGTCACGCACGACCTTTCAATTCCAGTGTGAGCCCCAGGGCCTGGGCGATCTTGGCAATGGTTGTGGTCGTGACATCATGATTGGCTTCCACCCGAGCGATGGTCGGACGGGAAACGCCTGATTTCTCGCCAAGCTCCGCCTGCGACCAGCCGTGCTCCCTTCGGGCTTCGCGGATGATGTCCCCAAAAGCCACCTGTCCGGCGCCGCTCATGACTCTGAGGCCTTTGTTGCAGCCCCCGGATCAGCCGCCCGGTGTTGACCGTGAAGCGCCTCCGCGGCAATCTCGGCAATCTGCCCCAGGAACGCGGGGTCGGTCATGTACGACTGGATTTCCTGTGACTCATTCACGGTTTTCAGTACTGCCAGTCCGACGGCTCCGCTGAAGCCCTCAGATGCCTTGAGCTGAGAGACGGTGTTGTTTTTCGCCATCGCCACGGCTTCTTTATTGGCATCGAGGAAGCCCCAGAACGTGGTGATGAAGCCGGAGACACTCTCCGGGCTCACATCGACGCCTTTTGCCTTGAACATCTCGTTCACCTTCTCGATGGCCTCATCGAGCGGGCCGCGTTTGGGCGCCTTTGCCCTCTGGTGCTCCCCGTCAAAGGCCGGCAGCTTGATGCCGTCGCTGCTCCCTTCGCTCAGCGAGTGGTCCACATTGATCGCCGAAGGTACAAACTGGACACCGGAGGGGGCAAGCAGGAAGGCCGGCGCCATAAGCGCCGACCTTCCTGTCCAGATTACTGAGGTTAGGTAGCGGGCTGGAACCTGAGGGCGGAATTCCATTGGAATTGCGGGAGCTGGTCGTTGGCAGAGAGCAAGATATTGAGGAATCCGGCTTGTTCGAGCTGCTGGGCGCGACGCAGTGGGCCAACGACGATCGGGGTCAATCCACCGGCCTTTGCGAAATCGGCGACAGCCCGTACAGCGGCGTCATCGTCGCCGGCGACGAGGACATCCAGCTGCTGACCGGCGACCTGTCCGTCGGTGAGAGTGGCGGCAAAAGTAGTGTTGAACGCCTTGACCACCTTGGCCCCGGTGGCTTTTTGCAGTTCCTCCGCTGCGGACGAACCTGCAGGAACTGTCAGGCCCTCGAAAGTGGAAAAATCGATCGGGTTGGTGATGTCGACGTAAACTTTGTCGTTGAGGGCATCACCGTACTGCGCGATCACGTCCTTGGAGGCGTCGAAGTAAACTGCGGGCACAACGATGGAGCCTGTGATGGCGTCACCGACAGTGTCCGCACTGACCTGCCCGCCCAGTTCCGCGGCAATGGATTCTGCCTTGGCCTTGTCCGAGTGGGCCAGCAGCTGGACACTTTTGCCGCCAGCCAGGGCGCGCGAGGCGAGGCCGCGGGCCATGTTGCCGGTGCCGATGATGGTGATATCAGTCATTTTGTTCTTCTTTCCAAAGAGGCGGGATAGGAGGTTCACTGCTGTTCTTTCCTCTCGTCTTACTTGAAGTTTCAACCAACCTTTCCGTTGTTCCATTCCCGGCGCCTCGCCGGTAGCCCCAACATCTTCGGAGAGTTCACCTACCCGGTACAGGGGTTGCCAACATGCCAGGCGCAGGACGTGACGATGTCGTTCGTACGCGCGGTCCCCTTGGAGGTGTGGCCGACCCGTTGTAGGGGTGTCCATGCAATGGGTAGAAGGACAAAAGATGGGGGACATTCTCCTCGACTTGCTGTGCTTTTGCCACCACGCAGCACGCCAGAACTTGGTGAAAGGTCCGACCGGCTCGGGCCGGTCGGACCTTCTCATGGCGCGTCGGCGGCCGGCAACGGCGGGTTATCCGACTTTGCCCGCCAGCGCCACGAGCACACCGGCTGTGGCGAAGAACTTGTTGCTCCCCAAGTCGCGGATGGTCTTGATGCCCATGCCGGCGAGCAGTTCATCGTGCTTTTCCGTCAGCCCGGCAAGGGCCGAGGGCGGCGCGGCCAGAACTTCGTCGAGAGTCGAGTTCTCGTAGGCCTTATCGAGTGCCTTGCCCAATTCAATAGAAACAGCCATGTACATGTCCTTTCATCGATACGGAACAACAGCACACCCGCCGCGGATCCTGCGAAGCAGGAATGGGGCATGCACGGACGCCGGGATATTTCCCCGCGCTCCTGGCCGGATACGCTATCGCAGTGCACTCACCAAAACATCAATATCCGGCAATTAATGTGCACAGACGCTGCGCACCTGCATCACGATAAGCCCGGACGGCGCTGGGGCGCCGGACATTCAATTTGCCCTACCCCGAAAGAAAGGCCAGCCTCTGGAGGCCGGCCTTTCCTCGTTGGCTACTAGCGGCGGTCCTGCTGCAGGGAGTCACGAATTTCGGTGAGCAAAGCAATCTGCGGATCCTCCGCTGCTTCTTCCTTGACATCCGGGTTGATGCCCAGGCGCCGGTTGCGGCGTTCGATCATATGGTTCATCGGGACAACAACGACGAAGTAGATGGCTGCAGCCACGAGCAGGAAATTGACGATGGCGGTGAGCAGGACACCGAATTTGATGTCGTTTCCGTTCAGGGTCACGACGGCGAAACTGTCGAAATTGGGCGATCCGACCAGAGCCGCAATGAACGGCATGAGAACACTTTGGACTAGGGCCGTGACCACGGCGCCGAAAGCGGCACCAATCACGACGGCGACGGCAAGGTCTACGACGTTGCCCTTCA
>NZ_JBHDJA010000048.1:0-4084 GCF_041877125.1 Arthrobacter sp. E44 | reverse complement strand
ACCGCCCGCGGGTACCGCAACGCCGCCAACTACAAATCGGTTATTCTCTTGAGAAGTGCCGTCAGGACGGCGGCATGACGCTCATTCCAGGGATCCATTTCCCCACGAACCGCGAAGAGCCTGTTATCTACGCATCCCTCACAGCAGGGCTATGAGCCGGATCGACCTACTTTTCGGCGCCCAAATACTGCCGCCGCAGGCTCCACTGCTACCCGATTGCTTAGCCGCGAACTACGTCAATCCCCCGATGAGTTCAGCTACGAAAACTTATGCCAAATTAAGCGTGAAGGTGCCTATAGAAGGCGAGCCGACCGTGATCAGTCGCATTGATGCTCCTCCGTCGCAAATCACTTTCGTCGATCACGTAGTCGACTAAATGTGCCGCCACTAGCTTGTTTACGCGAGTTATAAGGGGCGACGGCCCGGCGTACCCGAAGTCCGCAAAATCGCTGGGACTACAGGAACCCGCCTTGTCCCGGAGCAGTTTATCAAACACCGCCCAATCCGACTTGGTCAGTGTTTCAGCCGACTCCTTGTACACGAGTTCACTCTCTTGAAGAATAAACTGCTTAAATTCTTCGTCACGCTCTTCTTCGGACTTTGCCACCAATTCGTCTGGGTCCGAATCGTAGCAAAAACGCTCAGCAAGGTTTAGCGAGTATCTCAAGTTGTAGCCAATAGATTCATAAAGCGTGCGGAAGGCATGCTTGGACACAGGCAGAGATGCCTCCTCGCCCATCGAAAGAAGCCGCGCCCTGCGTTCGATAACGTCGGGCACCAACTTCGAATCAATAGGCGGAACCTCGATGGGATTGAGGAAAACGCCATACATTTTTTGACTGGCAAAAGCTGCTCGCACAATTCCCTGCGCACCGCTGATTATCCACCGCACACCTTTACGCTTCAAAAGCGGGTCGCGAAGAGGTTGCAGTACGTCTAGCGCAATCTTGGTATCTTTCAGCTCTTCTAGGTTGTCTATGAAGCAGATAACGCCACCGGAAGAACGGTCGGGGAAAAGCTCGGTAAGCCAGCCATCGATCATTTGGATAACGCCAGCCTCGGTAAAACCAGGGCTCGTTGAGGGAGTTCTTGACTTTCCTCCACCAAGGCTTCCGCCGTAACCCGAGAGATTAAGACCCAAAGCAGCATTCCACCCACTACCTGTGGGCGAAAGAAGCCATAATTTTAGGTCTTCGAGCCCTCGAAGAGGCCGGCCTTCTTTTTTTAGAACATCCGCATGGCCAATAAGCGCCGCCGCAATTTGCTGGAAGGCACGTCGTTCGAATGTTTCAACGGTATCCGAAGGACGAAGCGAAAGGGGCTTAGAAGTAGTAATGAACAGCGGGCCACCAGCCGCGCGGAGGGTAGTTGCTTGGTGAGCCGCAACAGCGGCTAGGCTCGTCTTACCAACGCCAAAGTTTCCTTCCAGAGAAACAACTGGGGCTCCACCGTTCAACTGTCGGGAGATCTTTTTCAGCTCTTTTTCCCGGCCGACTAGCAACCGCCACTGCTCGCCCGTCGTTTGTATGGCATCCGTGGAGTACGGGTTGTCACGAAACCCGAACTCTTGCCAAGTCGATAGTTGTAGCATCTTTCCCCCCAATGTGAAGTTGTTAGACCAAGACCACCATATTGTCTATCAACCGATATGTGGCGACGCACCGCCTTCGTGATGCTTTTACAGGTCAGGCGGAACTGATGGCGAGGATGCATCGCTCTGCCACTCTTCCACGGCTCTGACGAGTAGCTTCCGGGAGCGTTTGGCGATCATCGCAGCGCACTAAGCCAGCCGATCGCTTCGCGCAGGCGTCCACCCCAACCCAGGCCCCAGCTTGCCGGAAATGTCGGTCAGGATCTGCACGTAGTCCTCGTGGTCGAAGCTGAAGGGCAGCGCGAACGCCACCTCATCCACCTCCTGGAAACCGGCATGCGCATACAGTTGCTCGGCGATCTGCTCACTTGTGCCAATGAGGTCAGGCGCGAACATCATGCCCTGCGGCCCCTGCGGAGCAGCAGTGCGGGGAGTGCGTTCGTCGACATACCGCTGGTACTTCTCCCGCTGGGCAGGAGTCGCCGAGTCGGTGGGGATCACCACCAGGCCCTGGGACACCCGCGCCCCAGCATGCCCGGCGGCAGCAGCCGCCTCCCGGAACGCCCGGATCTGCGACTGCTGAACGAGGGCAAAGTCCGGCTCCTGGTCCTTGTCCGGGAAGATCACGCTGCTGGACAGCAGGTTGAAGCCACTTGAACCTGCCCACACGGCTGACTTCATGCTGCCGGCCCCGTACCAAAGGCGCTCCCGCAGCCCGGGCGAGTGCGGCTCCACGCGGTTGGAGAACTCCTCCACCACGCCCTGCTTGCCGGAAAACTCCCGCACCGGCTCCCCGGCAACCAAACGTGCGAACCGCTCCACCCGGGCGTAGCTGAAGTCCTCCACGTCCGCGGTATCCGGGTACAGCTCATGCTTCACCGTGTCGTACTGCATCGGCTCCCCTACGCTCACGCCCGGATTGATGCGTCCTCCGGCGAGCAGATCCACCGTGGCCAGATCCTCGGCCAGGCGCAGCGGATTCTCCCAGCCCAGCGGCGTCACGGCGGTACCCAGCTCAATCCGGGACGTGCGCTGGCTCGCCGCCGCCATCACCGCCACCGGAGATGAGATTCCGAACTGCAGGTGCCGGTGGCGCAACCAGGCACTGTCGAACCCCAGCCGCTCCCCCAGCTCAATGATCCGCAGCGTGGACTCATGGCCCGCGGCCGGATCAGCAGGGTCAAACAGCCCAATGGTGAGGAACCCAAGCTTGCGCAGGGGACGGTCGGGGTGCGGCATCGGCTTCCTTCAAGCGGGGGACGTGGCTGAGTTCAGACTAGGCGGAAGCCCCGTAAATGAACCAGCAATCATTGACGCACATGACGGCATTGTGGTTAGGCTCGCCTCAAGCCAGCGACGGCGCCGGCATGGGAGGAAGATATGTCACTGCAGGAAATCGAGTTCACGTCCGCCAACGGCCGCGACACCATCCAGGCGTGGGTCTACGAACCCATCGGGCAGCCCAAGGCCATCGTGCAGCTGATCCACGGGCTCGGCGAGCACTCCCGCCGCTATCTCCACCTCATCTCCACCCTGGTGGATGCGGGATTCATCGTGGTGGCAGGCGACCACTCCGGGCACGGGCGCACAGCCATGCAGCAGGGCACCTGGGGCGATGCCGGCGAGGACGCCGCCAGCGTGGTGGTTGCGGACGAGGTCACCCTGCAGGCCAAGGCCCGGGAAGCACTCCCCCAGCTCCCGTACGTGGTGTTCGGACACAGCTGGGGATCCATGATCGCCCGCGCCCTGGCCACCGACCCGCAGGCGCAGCTCTCCGGCCTGATCCTCTGCGGCATCGCCGCCCAGATGCGCGGCATCGAGAAGATGGTTGACCGGCCGGAACTGGCGCGGCTTGCATCCGGCGAGCGCGCCGCCGAGCCCGCGCCCCAGGAACTGGTGGCCCAGCTGTTCGACGGCTTCCTGGGCCGCTTCGGCGAGGGTGCCGGCCCCACCGCCTGGGTGGCCCTGGACGCAGACGTCGTGACCGACCACGGCAGGGACCCCTTCAACAACTTCGGCGCACCGCTCAGCGCCCGCTTCCTGCAGGGCTTCGTAGACCTCTACGACCAGGTCACCTCCGACGACTGGTACAAACAGCTCCCCGCGGAACTCCCCGTCCTGATCCTCGCCGGCGACCAGGACCCCGTCACCAACTACGGCGAAGGCGCCTACCACGTGGCCAACCGCCTGGCGGACACGGGCCACGCCGACGTCCGCACCCGCGTCTTCCCCGGCGTCCGCCACGAGGTCCACAACGAACCCACCACCCGCGCCGAGACGGAGCGCGAGACGGTCGAGTTCATCCAGCGGGTAGCGGGCAGCTGACGGTCCCACAAGCACCTCCCACGGAAGGTACGACGGCGGCACTCACCGCTTGGGTTCTAGTGGTCGTTGCAACACCCCTTAGTTTTGGGAGTTGCAACGACCATGTCGTCTTTAAGCGAGGGCAGGACCCCTCGACGGAGCTATACCTCCGGGGAAAGGGAAGGGTTC
>NZ_JBHDJA010000047.1:0-4600 GCF_041877125.1 Arthrobacter sp. E44 | reverse complement strand
CACGCCACAAAAGCGAACCATTTCCAGGCCGTTCAAAAAAGGGGGGTTGGCCGCTATCTTTCCGCTTCAGCGGCGGCGACTCAGAAAACAATACCCCCACACAACCCCCACCGCAAATCGGGTAGAAAGAGCCCAAGGTACCGCCGAAAACCCCGGAATGGCGGGGTTTCCGGCGGCAAACACCAGGCCTGGCATGCGAACAGAGCAGGAGAACGGCTTCTATGGAGTGGGTCACATCCGGACGGGTTTCTTACTCCACGCGCAGGACTACCTCGAAGTCAGCCTCCCGCGGCTTCAGTCGGTAGGGCTCCAGCACCCCGGGTCCACAGGCCGCGGTCCCCACGCCCCTCAAGGCATGGTCCAAGTAAATGTAAGTGCGGCCGTCCGGCGCGAGGTCCGGCCTGTGGTTCGCAGCGGCAAGCACGTCCAGGCCATAGGGCCGAACGGTCAGGGCAAACGGCTCGCCGGAAAGTCGCAGCTGCCTACCCCCGGTCTGCAGGACGGCGGACCGCACGCCGGACCGGGCGCCCGACTCTTGGGGGCGGACGTAGTCAACATCCAGGCCGGCGGGAGTCGATTCGAACCATCCCAGACGTGCGCCCTGGCCGGTGTCCGGGTAACTCTGATGCGGACCTTGGCCCAGCCATCCCACAGAGCCTATCTCCGCCCCCAGAATGAGCTCCAGCCCGATCCGGGCCCACTCGACGTCGAAGCCCGCGTTGACCCAGTCCCCTACAGGTTTGACCTGCGTCCGGAGTGCCAGCGAACCGTCACTGCTGGTCCACAGGTAGTCCACCAGTACCCCAAACTGCTTGTCCGCCGCGGCGACGCGCGTGCTCACGCGAAGGTGCTCACCGCCGTCGTCCGTTGACTCCGCACTGATTCCCAGCAGGCGGGGGTGCAACCGGTGGAGTCCTGCGTCCTGCCATTGGGTGGCAAGCGGGCGGGGGTCCGCGCCGCCCCATTCGCGCCCAAGGTCGTTGTCGGTCGGCGGCCACCACAGGACCAAGGCAAGTTTCTCAACAGGCAGCCCGGCAATCGAGGTGGGCATCCCCGTGGCCCGGTCGAATACCGCAGTGCCGAGCCGCAGCTCCTCGTCGCCCACCTCCACGGAGTCACGCGCCGGCACCCCCGCACCCGGAGGAGCGAAGCGGGCCCCCTGCCCCCAGGCGATCTCGTGGCCGTCACCGGCCCAGGCGGTGTCTGCGGCCACCACGGCACTGACAGTGAGTATGGCGTCGGAGTCCTCCGACAGCCCCGCCGCTAACTCTCCAACCTCCGCCGGCAACTCCACAGCAGCCTGGGACTGGGGTGCCAGCGGCGCGACGGCCACCGTTCCCTCACGCTGTGTCACGCCGTCGGCCTCCACCTTGTACTGGAAGCGGAAGGCTGAAGTGTCCGCGAAGTCCTGCCCGTTCCGGACAGTGAAGCCGGTCCAGGACGGTGAGACGTCGATATGCAGCGGTTCAACCACCTTCTTGAAGTCCAGGAGTCCAGGACGGGGTTTCCGGTTGGCGTCCACCAGCCCGTCGGTGACGAAGTTTCCATCGTGGACCTCTTCGCCGAAGTCCCCGCCGTATGCGAAATGCTCACCGCCTCCCGGAGAAGGCACCGTGATCCCGTGCTCCAGCCACTCCCAGACGAAGCCGCCCATGAGTCGCGGGTACTTTTCGAACAGCTCTTGGTACTCGCTCATGCCGCCCGGCCCGTTGCCCATGGCGTGCACGTATTCGCACAGCACGAACGGCATGGCGCGGCGGCGCGCGTCGAGTCCGGCGTCCTCCAGCGGCGGTTCGATGCCCTGGCCGATGAGCGCCGTCTCGGCCTGGCTGGCATACATCCGGGAGTAGACATCCACATCGGGCGAGGACCAGTCGCCTTCGTAGTGGATGGGCCGGGACGGGTCCCTGTCCTTGGTCCAGCGGGACATGGCCGCGAGGTTCCGCCCGGTGCCCGCCTCGTTGCCCAGCGACCACATGATCACGGACGGGTGGTTCTTGTCGCGCTCCACCGTCCGCTGCATCCGGTCCAGCAGCGCACCTTCCCACCGCGGGTCATCGCTGGGGTTCTGCGCCCACCCGGCACTGTGGAAGCCATGGGTTTCGAGGTCGCATTCAAGGACCACGTAGAAACCCAGCTGGTCCGCCAGCGCCAGGAAATCGGGGTGCGGCGGGTAGTGCGAAGTCCGGATGGCATTGATGTTGTGCTGTTTCATCAGCCGCAGTTCCGATTCCATGACCTCCCGGGGCACGGCACGGCCCAGCCGGGGATGGTGCTCATGGCGGTTCACGCCGCGCAGCAGGATGCGGCGGCCGTTCACCTTGAACTGGGCGTCTTCGATGGTGATGCTCCGGAAGCCCAGCTGCAGCGAAACCGTCTCGCCGGGCGTGCTGGCCGTTGCATCGTAGAGGCGGGGGACTTCCGCGGACCAGGGTTCCACGGCGGGAATGCGCTGCTCGGTGCCCGACAGCAGTTCAAGGCCAAGTTCCGGAACACGTACGACGGCGTCAACCGGCTGCCCGGCTCGGGTCACCTCAGTGCGGAGCACGCCTTCGCCAGTGCCCGGGTCATAGCCTGCGTGGACAAATACGTCATCGATGCCGTCCGCCGGCCGGGCCTGGAGTGTCACGTCCCGGAAGATCCCCGGGAGCCACCACATGTCCTGGTCCTCCACGTAACTTGCGGCGGAGAACTGGGCCACCCTCACGGCCAACGTGTTGGTGCCTTCAACAAGGACCCCCGAGACGTCGAACTCGTGGGCCAGCCGGCTACCCCGGGTGGTACCAAGCTCCACTCCGTTCAGCCATACGGTTCCGGCATTGTCGATGCCGTCAAACCGCAGGAGCGCATGCGGGAAGAACTCCCGGCCTGCGTGAAAGGTCACCACGTGGTCACCGATCGGGTTGGCGTCCGGCACATGGGGCGGTTCCACCGGGAACGGGAACTGGACGTTGGTGTAGGCCGGTGACCCGTGGCCGTGCATGTTCCAGCTGGATGGGACGGGAAGGGTGGTGAAGCCATCCAGATCTTTTCCCTGCTGCCATCCGTCTTTGGGGGCTGTCCGGATTCCCGGGCTCAGCCGGAACTGCCACTCACCGTTCAGCGAGACCCGCGCTGCATCCGACGCCAGGTAGGCCCGCGCGGGAAGGCTGCCCCGGCCTGGTTCCAGTGAGGCGAGTTCGGCGACGTCCTCGCTGCCTAGCTCGAGGTTGCGGGAAGCGCCTGCGGTTGCCCTGCCGGAGTGGACGCCGGCGGTCGCGGCGGGGAGGTGCACAGACATGTGGTTTCCTTGCTGGGGACGTTGAACGGGCCGATGCGTGAACGTTCACGCAGGCACGGCAAGAGCTTATCGTCTTGCGCGTCATTTGAGTAGGGGTCAGGCGGATTGCCGGAGAACCAGCTGGTGCTGAAGGGTCAGGTATGCGGCAGGGCTGCGCTCCGGGATTGAGCCGAACAGCAACCCGTCCAGAAGTCCGACGGCGGCCCGGCCCACCGCGCGGAGGTCCAGCGACAGGGTGGTCAGCTCGGGCGTCAAGAGTTCGCCCAGCGGTATTCCGTCCATGCCCATGACCGCACAGTCGCCGGGAACAGCTACGCCTGCTTCCTGCAGGGCCTTCAGCACTCCTGCGGCCATGAGGTCATTGAAAGCGAGAATGCCGTCGGGCCATCCGCCGCCGGCCGGTCCGAGGCCAGCTATGGCCAGCCTCGCCCCGTCCGCGGATGGCGCGGCCTGGAGGCGGGTGAGCTGCATGCCGGCGTCAGCCGCCACAGCTGCTGCGGCGGCGCTGCGGCTGCTGGGCGGGCCTCCCTGGTCGGAGTCCAGGAAGGCGATGTTACGGCAGCCCCGGGACACCAGGTGCGTGAGTCCGAGCCGGGCTGCGTGGTGGAAATCAAAAGCAATTCCGCCGGCCGTGCCCGCGTTTGGCGAGTCAAGTGCGACGACGGGGCGGCGGCCCATGATGTCCTGGGCTTCGTCGGGATGGGGCGCGAGGTAGCCAATCAGCGCGTCCACCTGGGGTGCCAGCCGGGCGGCAGCGTCCACCGCGCTTCCGCTGCCGTGGCCGTAGTCGTCCACCACCACATTCCACCCGCGGGAGGTGGCCGCCTCCACCACGCTGGAGGCAAAGGCAGGGAAATAAGGGTTGGTCAGATCGGGGATGGCGAGCCCGACAGAGATCCGGGCACCCTGTACCAGTCCCTTTGCAAAGCGGCTGGGGGTGTAGCCCAGCTCTGCCGCGAGCTTCTGGACCCGTTCCCTGGTCTCCTGGCTGATGCCTGTCATACCGTTCATGGCTCGGGTCACGGTTTGGCGTGACACGCCTGCTGCCGCCGCCACGTCCAGGATGGTGGCACGCTTGGGCGCGGGGCCGGAACTTCGGGGGGTCATAACCGGTAAGTCTAAGCGTCCCCGGTATCCTTTTTGGTTGTTAAATGTGGGAGGCCCCAACCGTGTGGTTGGGGCCTCGACCAGTTAATAGTTGTTCCGGCGGTGACCTACTCTCCCACACCCTCCCGGGTGCAGTACCATCGGCGCTGTGGGTCTTAGCTTCCGGGTTCGGAATGGGACCGGGCGTTTCCCCCACGCTATGACCGCCGTAAC